>QMYO01000352.1 GCA_003662715.1 Candidatus Bathyarchaeota archaeon
AAGAAGGTATATTGCGATCGTTAGAAAACGCTATTGAATGTGGCATAAAGCCAGAGGAACTTATTGCTTACCATTGCAATGGAAAGGTAGCAAGGAATTGGGATTCTTACAATAAGATAGTGAAGGCTCTAATGGAGCTCGAAGATGACGAAACACTCATAATTCAGTCAGGCAAACCAGTTCTCGTCACGAAGACGAACAGACAAGTGGCTCGGGTAATACATTGCAATAGCCTGCTTTTGGGAAAGTGGGATAACCCAGAAACATTTCATAAACTGGAAGAGGAGGGATTGACTATGTTTGGGTCAATCTCTGGTGCAGCTTGGACATGGTCCTTCAGGGGGGAGGAGTTAGCACCAACTTACGAGGTCCTTAAGATAGTCGCGAGAGAACATTATGGCGGCACTTTAAGAGGGAGAATGTTTCTTTCCGCAGGACTAGGGGGCGCGGGGTCCGCTCAGCCTGTTGCATGCAAGTTGAACGAAGGAGTCTGTCTGATAGTGGAGGCGGATGAGGCGAGGATACGGCAAAGGAAGGAAGAACGCGTAATTGATGTGACCATGGACAATCTAGATGAAGCCCTTGACCTAGCAGAAAAGGCTGTAGAGAAGAAAGAACCGCTGGCTATAGCACTATTGGGCAACACGGGAGATGTTTACCCAGAAATGGTCAAGAGAGGCGTAACGCCGGATATCGTTACGGACCAGACTCCATACGATCGTCTACCTTATGGAATAATACCTGCTGGTTTGAGTCCGGAAGAGGCCGATGTTATGAGGAAAGAGAAGCCTGAGGAGTTTATCAGAAGGGCGACGGAAAACGCTATGAAGGTTGCTAAAGCGATGTTGCAGTTCAAGGAGCGAGGAGCCGTTATCTATGATTACGGCACAGGACTAAAGGCCTTAGCTATTTCGGCGGGGCTCGAAGAAGCTTCCAAGATTGACTTTTATGGTGTGTATATGCGGCAGAACATCTTAAAGGGAAGAGATTTCTTCAGGTTTGCTGCGCTTTCAGGCGATTCCGTAGACATTGATAAAATAGATGAAACGGTTGTCAGGGAGCTTGCCAGCGACAAAGTAATTGTAAACTGGGTGAAATCGGTTCGAGAAGCGCCTCCCCCTCCGAAGGGGTTACCTGAGAGGACTTACTTTTTGTTCCATGGGCAACGACGAATTGCACGGATTATTAATGGGATGGTGAGGAACGGCATACTTAAAGCTCCAATTATACTGTATAGAGGTTGCTTCACTTTTGTGTCATCGCCTCAAATAACAGCAGGGATAAAAGACGGTAGTGATGGGATTGCTGATTGGACTCATCTAATTTCTATACTTAGCGCGATGGTAGGAGCTGATTACATAGCAACAACGGGGCTGGGATCAGGAGACGCTGTTGTATCACGTTGGTTTGTAGTACTGGATGGGACGAAAGAAACGGATGAAAGACTGGAGCGACTACTTAGGGCAGATGCGGAACTAACCATAGCAAGATGGGCAGATGCAGGTTACGAAGAACCAAGAAGAATAGCTAAAGAACTGGGCGTAAAAATGCCGAGTCTCAGTAGTTAGGAAATACGACTCTAATAAATTTTCCTTCTTTTTTGTTGTAAATAAATGGACGCATTGGTTGAGGATTATGAGTAACAGAAAGTTGAGAGTGCTTTCTTCTGAAATAATTCGAGATAAGTTGGAAGGCATTCTTGGCACTGGAAAAGTGTTCACTGATGATGAAGTCTTAAAGAAGTATTCTAGGGATCAAAGTTTTGTTTCGCCCTTGTAAACCAAGTTTCGTAGTGTATGCAGAAAATGTTGAAGAGAGAGCGCTAGGTGTTTAGAAATTAATTAGTTTGGTTTGTTATTTTTATCTGGGAAGAGTTCTTTGAGTATTCGCAGGTGCTTTCTTCGTTGAACTTGAGTTGTATTCGTGAGTTCTTGACGTCTTTTTACCATGGAGAGGGAGCTGGCAGGAAGCCTTATCCTGCTGTTTGCATGTTGAAGGCTCAGTTGCTGAAATATCTGTGGCGCGTTCCAAGCGATCGGCGGCTTTCGTTGTTGCTGAAGAGGAACCGGCGGGTCGCTAAGGCCTGTGGCTTCAGACGTGAGACTCCTAGTCATGGGTTGTTCACCCAGTTTAGGCATAGGCTTGGCAAGGATGGATGCGAGAAGGTGTTCTCGTTGCTGCTGAAGCAGCTGTTGAAGGATGGAACGTGTAAGGGAGAGGTTGTTGCTGTTGATAGCACTGCGGTTAAGGCTTACAGTCAAAGAAGCTTGGATAATAAATCAGGAAAAGCGACCGTGAAGCCCGCGTGGGAAGAGGCAGAAGAGGCTTCCTTCTAGGCTATAAGGTGCATATAGCATGCTGCACAAGTTCTGAGTTGCCGCTCGCCTTCATGGTGGAGCCTTGCAACCGAAACGACAAATGCTTCATCCAGCCTTTGCTGGAAAAGCTGAAGAGTCAAGGCATAAACTTCAAGACTGTTCTGGCTGATGTCCAGTACGATTCAGCAAAAGTCCGGGAAACTGTGAGGGAGTATGGTGCGGAACCAGTCATACCTTACAGGAAATGCTCTAAGATTAGAAATGCCTTAAGGGTTGGCAAAGACTTCATCGTGAAAGTGGTTAAACGGTTGGTAAGGTTGTTCCGGAAACGTGTAAGCGTGGAACGCGTGTTCAGCAGAGCTAAAGAATGGCTTCAACTAGGCCACTTGAGAGTTAGAGGCTCACAGCAAGCTTTCATCCATACCTGCTTAAGTTTCTCAGCAATGCTGGTTGTGGCTTTAACAGCTGTCAAACAGCATAAACCAAGCCTCATAAGAAGCATCAAACGCTATACAACTTAATGATGTGAAGAAGAGACGCCAAAGAGACGCAAAGATAGAGTTAACCATCAAAGAAAAACCGGGAGAAAGACAGAAGACAACTCAGAATTCTACCTTTCAGATAGAAACACTCCAATCAACGGGAAAAAACAAGCACAGAAACTCCAAGAACAGCAGCAACCACAAAATCAACAGCAATTTCTAAACAGCCTAGCGCGCAGGTTCAACTCCTGTCGTATACGATGAATTTTTAGGCTGCTTTCTAAAAATGGAATGTAATAACCCATCTGGCAGCCATAAAGAC
>QMYO01000353.1 GCA_003662715.1 Candidatus Bathyarchaeota archaeon
ATTTCGGGCGGGTGCTCCTCAACTATCCAAGCGTTCATGGCTGTGAAAGCGGCTTTCTCAACCTCTTCAGCAGGCTCATAAACAAGCATCCCATCGTAGTTGTAGACGCCTTCTCTGGTTATCACGGCTGGAACAGTCAAGGTTTCATCGTCTTCCTGAACCTCAAACCTGTCAACTTCAACGGATTTTAAAGCATACTTTCTCATGGGCAGCCAAACCCTCCTTTGCGGATTTTGACCCGTTTTAAAGGCTTTTAAGGCTGTTTAGCTGTGTCTATGAGTTTCTGCAGCCAAACCGTTATTGCGGTTGGTCCCACCAAAGCCGTGTAAACGTCGAAGGTTATGCCCGTCAAGTCTAAGCCTAGGGCTGTGGCTGTTCCTATGGCGACCGTTCGCAGAAACTTCTTCCAGCTGAAAGGCTTGTCCTGAGCTGCAAAACCAAGAAAAGCGTAGACGAGCGCTGCACAAACCCCTAAACCAACATTCAAGCTGTTCAATCCAGTTTTCACCAAACAAGCAAAAACCAAACGCGTATATTATTTTAGTTCGGTAAAATGTTAACAGATTATTAGAAGGAACAGATAGGTCTATTATCGGAGTGTCTCAGACTATGAAGATGATTATGGCTTTCACCGGAATTTTCGTAGCAGTGTTCACGAGAACGTTTTTGGCCTACACGTACAAGCTCTTCAACACACGTGCTAGCGGAGAAAATCTTAGATTCAACTTCAAATTTCTAGTTTCATCTATGTTTGCTTTTGCTTACGGGACTGCCTCTGCAATGGTTATCGTGCCCATAACAGCCATCCCAGAAGACCCACTCAACCTGCTTTTCACCCTCTTCACATCCTTCCTTTACGGATGGGGAATAAACGACGCCTTCAACAAGATATTCATAGACTGGACAAAGCACTGGAAGAGGGTTAGAATAGTTTTTGTGAAACGCGGTTCTAAAGCAAGCCGTACTCTTCAGCCCAACTGTAAAACGTAGCCGTGCTTATCCCCAGATCCCTGCATATCTTGTTCACGCTGTGGCCCGCAGCGATTCTGTCAGCCAAAAGCCTGTCAACAGGCTTTCCAAACTTGCGTTCAAGCTGCAGCTTCCGCTTAGACGTGGCAGACGTTACATTTGAAAAACCGCTGTTTTGAACCTTGCTTAAGCCTAAAACCACGTCTCCGCCTGGAATGCGCTCTAAACCTTCAAGCTGCCTAATCTCGTTAACCGTCATCCAGCTTGTTCTAAGCTGTAAGGCTCTTATCTTGTCAAGCTCTGAAGCCGCCTGATCTCGTGGGTTTATCTCGAAGCCGCCAAGCCAGTTTATGCGGTAATGCACGTCTGGAACCTGGCCAGTCTTCATAAGCCTGTCAATCAAATCCATAACGCAAGGCTCGTAACGGCTCTGACAGTCGCTTATAAGCTTAAAATACTCGCGCTCGTTAACCTCGCTTCCCGCAAGCTGTCCAGCCTGAGCACCCCGCAAAATAGCCATGGGAATTCCCGTTCCAGCGCTTATGTTCTCCATAATAGGCGTGTAGTAGGGCTCTGGGTCTAAGGCTCTTCCTGCCAAGCCTTTAAACTCTATGGTTGTGTTCTCGTCGCACCACATGCTGGTTTGAGCGGTTAACGGACCCCACTTACGCTTGTACTCTTCCACCTGCTCTTGAGTTGCACCTTTAACCGTGACTACGGGGAAGCCGCTTCCGTATCGGTACATGGTTTGTCCCATGCCCCAGCGAATGTTACGCAGTACTGTTAGGTCGTCCCAGACAGGCTCTAAAACGCTTATGCCCTTATATCCAGGCTCAAGCTTGCGGGTGGCGAAGTGGATGACGCGGCTGTGGTGAACCTCAACCTCTTCGGTTTCGCTTATCCTAACCCTGTAGGTTTCCGGCAAGGCGAAGCGTGAACTGTTCTTGTCCTCGCAGATTTTAACTTCTGTTATGAAAGGCGGACCATAAGCCTCTAGACCCACGATTTTCTCGGGAAACATCAAAGCGTCTTTTAACGTTGCTCCCTTGTCCTGATAGCCTATTACGATCATGCTCCACCCGTAGGCTCTCTCAAAAACAGCAGCCTGAGTGAAAACATCTTTAGCGTCAAGCAGAAGCAACACTTTCTGCACTTGCTCGTTAAACTTTTCCTTGTCAACACCCTCTTCTAAAGGCTCAACCTCAAACCAGTTGTCAAAAATGTCATGAGCCACAGTGAAAACTATGCGGTGAGCCACAGGCTCCCGCCTCAAAGCAAAAGTAATGTTCGCGTCTGTGATGGGCTGACCGAACTCAGCGCCCAAACCAGTGTTAACACGTTGAATCTCAACCTGAGTTCTATCAACCTGAGCTCCAGCCTTTCTAGGCGAAGCGTTCACGCCGAACAGTTTCTCGGCTAAAATTTTCCATATACCAGCCAGCATTATACACCAAAAACATTGTGAAAATGGAGAAATAAAAGAAAATCTGAACATACAAGTTAAAAAAGAACCCGTTAAAGACTTCCTTACCCGTACCCTCCTAGAATGTCCTCCAAGTTTGCTTGCGAACACATTTTGCAAATTTAGTGCGGGTGGCTAGGTTCACATATACCTTTATAATCCACGTTTTTTGGCGTCGCGGTTAGATCTAAACCTAGTTTAAATCCTTGTTTCTTGGCAACTCCAGTGGTTCAAATGAAGTTAAATTTTGAAACGCGGGATGTGGGATTTTGTCTAATCCTCAATAATTTTTCTCTTTATTTCCTCCCTTAAGTGATATCCCCAAAGATTAAAGGTTGAAATTTGAACGAAAAAAATAAAAGGAAAACGGTCAGGGTTATAAAGTTGCGCGTCCTCTCCCTCATGTGGAGTCGTCTCGCACTTCCCAAGCTTTGCGCTTGTGGCTTCAGCGTCGTTGACGAAGAAGCTGAAATGGGCATCTTCTTGACCGAGAGTTGTATTGTTGACTATTCCGGGTTTGCGTTTTGCCATGCTTACGAATTCGAAACGCTCGCCTTCAACCATTGAATATTGATCAATAACTGAACAGCTATACATGTCAGCGACTACCTCACAGAGTCCAGAGTCACCAACGCCAATTAGCCTACGTCCACCGATATTCTCGTGTTTAGCATCGAAATTGTCTG
>QMYO01000354.1 GCA_003662715.1 Candidatus Bathyarchaeota archaeon
ATTCTCATTTTGGAAAGCTGTATCAGCGAGAGGTCTTCTAGGTTTAAGCTGCCCAGAGATATGTCCAAATGAACCTCGTCTGCCCTTATCTCTTTTAAAACACGTTGACAGAGCTCAAGTTCATGAACAACCAAAAAAGGCGCATTTTCCACCTCGGAGAAAATTGGCTCGGCTAAGCAAAAACTAATCTTTTTGTAGGGAGGCTCAACCAACCCTGCAACTACGGCGACGATTGTTAAAGGCTTGAAGCGTTCATCCAGCACGGCGGCGCCTGAATCTGCTGCAACCACTTTCAAATGCTTTCACCAGTCTTACATGGCTTTAAGAAGATTTATCTTTTCGCTATCCCGATTTCAAAGTTGAGAAATGCATATTTGAACTTTTTATATGAGTTTTCCACGTTCCTCAACGAACATGCTAACTTCAGCCCACACCTCTTCTGCTTTCGCTCGACCTTTAGCTGTCAATCCGTAAAGATGACCATGTTTGCCAGGTTTCTTCTTTAATGTAATGCGAATTAAGCCATGTTTAAGCAACGTTTTCAACGAACGCCAGTAGCTTCGTCTAACTGATTGCCTATACTTACCTTTAGCATCTAAAGCCAACGCTCCTTTTATGAAGGGCATCAAATCCATGGTGCCTAAACCCGCTTTTCCATGCATTTCAGCGTTTTTAGTCATAATTTGCCCTATGGTTGAAGTTGGGTCTCGCTCTGCTTTTAACATGGCTAAAAGGATATTCTCCATCTGACTGCTCATCCTAACCATTAGATCTAACACCAAGTCTTAACTGTTTAAATGGTTATAGATAAAATTATAGGAGTTCGATTGAAAGGAACCTTTTTATGTTCCCATCGGGTTATTTCGATGTTGATGATGATTCAGAGTTACTCTGAAGGTGTTCTGCCTAGATGATGAGACTCTGTGTCTGAGGCTGCGGACTTTTTGGAAACGTTAATTAAAGAAGTTCCCGTTTCCTAACGCTGATAGATAGAAGAAACATCTCTAATTCAGTTATAGAAGTTAGTAGCATAAAGTATAATGGAAAGTGTTCCTCGTACAATAATGAAGTAGGTGAAAATATTGAATAATGAGTTACTGTTAGCATGTAAAGAATTAATTGATTACGCCAAGCTTGAAAAAACCGACCTATATTTCAAAGAAGCATGCATTGAAATCCTAGCGAAAGCAAAACCCGTCTTAACCGATAACCAGTTCAAAGAACTATCTTTGTATGCAGCTGAAAGAATGAAAGAGGCAATAGAACAATAAAAGCCTCTTTTCAACCGGGTCATTCTAACGGAACAGTCTTGTCGCCAACTGCTTTGTTGCCTAATTCTTTCACTATGAATACTTCATGTGAACCGTTGATTTTTTCCTTTAGTTTGAATTGGCATCTCTGGCATTCCCATATCTTAAAACCTTGAACCTTACGTGTTTTAACTAATCGCCAATCCTTATGTTTACACCCCTCGTTGAACATATTCGGTTTCATCTCAAGTTTGAACGAAGATTATAAACTTTAAAAAAGTTATGAACCAAAAGTCCAGATTAACAATCTATATGAAACCTAAAAGAAAACATCTCATTCAGCCTGTTTCAAATTCATCCCAAGAACATATAACTCTGCACTTCTAGCCCTGCTAGCCTTTGGTTTTATAAGCTTAACAAACGCAAACTCCTGCTTAACCTCTCTAACAAAATCATTAAGCATATCCCCTTGAAACACTTTAACGAAAAAATGTCCCTCCCGCTTCAAAACAGAAACAGCGACTCTCAAAGACCACCGAGCAAGATCAATCTGGCGAGCGTGATCAAGTTCCCATACGCCAGAGACATTTGGAGCAACATCTGAAATCACGACATCCGCTGGGTAAGGTAAGAGTTTCTTAATCTGCTCAACTGTTTGAGGGTCTGTAACGTCGCCAGTGACGAAGCGAACGTTAGGTTGATCAAACGGCTGAATGTGTTTAAGGTCAACTCCCAACACAAAGCCTTTGCTGCCCACGATTTTTCTGGATGCTTGTGTCCAGCCGCCAGGAGCAGCACCTAAGTCCACCACCACATCGCCTGTCTTTATGAACTGATATTTTTTTATTGTCTGAAGAAGCTTGTAGGCTGCTCGTGACCGAAAATTTTCTTTTTTTGCTTTCCTGTAATAGTATTCTCTTTTCCGTTCCTTAACCCATGCCTTTGGCAAAACCAGCGGTCACCTAATGTTTTTATTTTAAGTTAAAACTTAGAAGCCATTCTGTTAGTTTTTCGCATTCGTTAGGTGAAATTGTGCTCCAAGGTCCACATCGAGAATCGTTTGGACACATTAGGCAGGGACAATCAATTATGGAGTTGATGGATGCTGGTTTTCTCTTAGCGTATAGTCGGTATGTCCATCGTCCATGGGAAAGCTCGCGTTCCCGTTGAATTAAGCCTTTGTTTTCCAGTTTTATGGCTATTCGGGAGCCTTCTCTGCTGCTGGCGTCCAGTTTTCGCCAGAGTTCAGACTGTAATACTCCATTGCTTCCCACGTTCATGATTAATTGTAGGGCTTTGTGTTCTAAATCATTGCGCTTCGGCATATCCCATCCTATTCCAAGAGCTTTATCTTATAATAAAGGCGTTTCAAACATAAAAGCATAATGCGTTTAAGTGTATACACATTTTAAAGCGGTCAAGAGTATTATATATTAATTCGAACTGTCATTAGAATCGATGGCAACATTAAAAAAGAGATGTCTTCCAAATAACGCTGAAACATAAAATGTTAAAGACTGTGACTAAAAGTGACGTTTATTTTTAAACCTCAGAAAAAAAGGTTCCTACTCGTAAACGCCATCTTCGCCATCACCGCTATTCTCATAGAACTAGGCGGGACCTCGCTGGAAATGTATGTTTACGCGGACACTCCATTCCATATCTTTGATGTACCCGTAATAATCATCGGTTATTGGGTAGTTATAGGTCACATGTCATGGATGACTTACAAGAAATTCGGCTGGACCATTGGACTTTTAACGGGTATAATCATCGACTTACCCGCTGAATTCCTAGCTTTTCATCTAGGATGGTGGACATGGCTTCCCAGCTGGACACCTGCAATATTTTTCAATGCTCCTATAG
>QMYO01000355.1 GCA_003662715.1 Candidatus Bathyarchaeota archaeon
CCATGTAAACCTAATCGTGGCTGATATTTTTCAAGTACATGTCTGACAGCTTTGCTTCCAACGTGCACCATTTCAGGTGAACCGTCAAGCCTTGTAACTACGTTCAGATTTTTGTCTAACTTTGGAGCTAAATCTAACATTGTATCGTAGGGTGGAGCATGGAAGTTGCAGACAAGATATTTGTACTCTTTTTGATCAACTCTACGAAACTCTTTTTCTAGTTTTCTCATTAGGTCTTCTTCTTTCATTTCTCTTGGTGTATCCCATGGAGTTGGGTTTACATATTCACAACTTATCATTGGGTGTTTATCATCTAGGTAAACTACTTTTTCAAGCGGGTAAATTATACGATCTTCATGAGCTTTAATGACTTCATCAATTTCAAATATATCGTCGTTACCAGGCATTACAATTACTTTAATTTCTTTTGGTATTTTTTCTTCAACCATTTTAAGCCATTCATCAAGTCTTTCCTTCATCAGATTCGCGAAAAGTTCGTCTACCTTTTTTGGGTTCTGCTGTAGCTCTGCTATTTCTTCTTTTGTTGCTTCAAATGTATAGTATCCTTGGTTTCTAAGCATATCCAATCTTTGCTCTAGTTTTTCTCTTGAATAAAATCTTTCAATTTTTCCGAATGGATTTATATACCATTCATTCTCTTTTACCTTTACAACAGGTACAATAGCCTTTCCCGTGAGATCTCCACATAAAAGTATAACATCAGCTTTGTAACCGGGTACAGCATTCAAATATTTCCTCCAAACCACATTACTTCCATGTGCATCGACTGCATGAAATATCCTAGTCACTAATTGCACCTCCATTGACATCGTCACTTTTGAAGGTAATAAATTTACGATTATTTAAAACATTTTCGCAAACTTCTTTGAAATATTTTCGTGCCAATAAGGAAGCTCTATACGTTGAGCTTTGTATTTTTATTTTAGTGGAAGAGAGACTCGTAGATAACAGGATCCTTAATATTTAGTATTTCTTTGAATTTTTAGCTCTTTTAGGTCAAAGACACAAGGAAACTTTAATAAATATTAGAATTAATGATATTTTGGCGAATCTTCATTAAATTATAAAAGGAGGAGTAAATTGAGGCTTGAAAAGGGCGATCACTTACATATTCTTTTAAATTTACCTCACGGTGGCGAAGAACTAGAAGAAGTATCAAACATTTTAGAGGGAGTGTATTTAGATAAAGAAAAGCTTGGCTTAACTTCTAAGATATTAAAACTATGTGATGTAAAGTTTAGAGGCATGGAAAGTCAAATAGCTTTAGTTCCTTCCATGTTTGTGAGAAAAATAGATAAAATTGGTAAGAAGCATGTGAAAAGTACTGAAGAATTATCGACTTTTGAAGCTACGATCGTTAAGAATTTCTTTAAAATTTCTACGGCTGCATTTGGATTTTATATAGCGCGTTACAAAACGTTATTTGAGGATTATGAGTGGAATTTGTTAATAAACGGTAATACAATGGCGTCTTCTTCAGTGCTCCTTTCTTATTTTGTTCCTAGATCACCTCTAGAAACATATACAGATTACATTATCTCAGTTGAATATGGCAAGACTGTAAGTGAAATTACTGAAAAGATGGGAAGATTAAGGAACCTTATAGACTACAGTATTGCTAAAGCTGGCTGTTTAATTATCATCGATGAAGATTGTAAAGAGGAGACGATAGATTTTGCGAAAACTAAATTTTTTGATATGTGGATATGTGAGGATCTTGGAACGGTGAAAAGCTCTTTAAATGCTATGCAAGGTACAAAGTACATTTGCGGGGCGCTGGTAGATTTAGAGAAAAAAGAGTTTTACATGCCGGAAAAAGCACCTATCCCGAAAATTCTGTTTAATATTTTAAAAAACACTATTCCTAGAACGTTAAAACGTGTTAAAGGCATGTTCTAGCTATTAAGACTAGGGTGTTGAAAAAATTACAAAGTTATATATATGGTTAGTCCTTATCACACATTCAGGGCATATAGTTTAACAGTTTTAAAACGTTGACATAGTTCAAGATAGCCATGTGCAAAATTAATCAGTAATCACGTCACGATCTATATAAGATTATAATTTGCTATTTTTACAACTTTATAGAGGCAAGATTTATTAAAGATGAAGAAAACTTCTGCTAGAGCACCTTAATTTGGTTATAGGACGTCGGAGATGAGAGAAACTATGAATACTGATGAAATTTTACTTATGACACCCGGTCCTACTGAGGTATCCATTCGTGTTTTGAAAGCTATGATGAGGCCTGCTATACATCATTATGATCCGAATTTTATGGAAGTGTTTGACGAAACTACTCAACTTCTTAAAAAAATTTTTCAGACGAAAAATAATGTTGTTATGTTATGCGGAACTGGAAGAACCGGAATGGAAGCTTCAATTTTAAGTTTGATAGAGCCTGGAGATAAGGTTCTAAATATTGTCTCTGGTGTTTTCAGCGAATGGTTCAAGAACATCTGCGAAATATACGGGGCGCAATCCGTAGATTTGGAATTTGAATGGGGAAAACCAATAGATTTAGAGAAAGTCAAGGAAACTTTAGAAAAAGAAGAAGACATAAAAATTCTCACAGTCGTTCACAATGAAACATCTACTGGTGCCGTTAACCCCATTAAGGAATTAGGTAAGTTAGCTAAAAAATACGGGGCTCTTTTTGTTGTTGATGCTATCTCCTCACTTGGCGGAATCGAAATTAAAGTTGATGAATGGAACATTGATGTCTGCGTTTCTTCGTCTCAAAAGTGTTTAGGCGGATTATATGGCATCTCAGTTTTATCCATTAGTGATGCTGCTTGGGAAGCCATGGAAAACAGGAAAATTAAGCCTAGAAGCTACGCTTATGATCTACTTAAATGGAAGTCACGATGGATCCCCAAAGAGGAAGGCGGATTATTAGTCTTAGGTAGGAGAAGCTATCCGCTTCCACCTCCAACTCACTTAGTTTACGCGCTTAATGAGGCTTGTAAGATAATACTTGAAGAAGGTTTGGATAAACGGTTTAAGCGTCACAGAATTATTGCATATGCCACAAGGGAAGGAGTTAAGTCAATAGGCTTGAAAATTTTTCCAGACGAAGAAATTGCTTCGA
>QMYO01000356.1 GCA_003662715.1 Candidatus Bathyarchaeota archaeon
CCCTTTAGTATTTGCCCATTGCTGGGTAAAAGTTTAAGGATGGAAAGAGCTGCTGTTGTTTTTCCACATCCTGATTCGCCGGCTAACCCTAAGGCTTCACCTTTGTTCACGTCGAAACTTATGTTTTCAACCGCTCTAACATAGCCTCTTAGAGTTTTATAATATGTTACCAAATTTTGAACGCTTAGCACTGACATGTTGGACACTTATGGATACACAGTTTCAGTCTTATTATATAAGCTTTAAGCAGTTCAGAAAACCTTTTACATGTGACAACGTCATTTTTAGCGGGAATAATTCTTGAAAAAGCAGTTCGAAAAAAACAATGTTAACCTTTCTGTTCTAGCTAAGAAAATTTCAGAATTTTTTGCCTTAAAAAATTTTGTTACATCATGGAAAGAAGAGGGGGACAAACACATTATTATAGCTGCGCCTAGGCATTTTCATGGCATTGCGGAAAAGATTAAAGTCGAAATCGTGGCATGTCAAAACGAATTTAGTGTAGAGTTTTTTTCTGGTTCATTGTCCAAAAGATTTGTCACTTACGGGAATTTATTGAATTTGTTCGGTTTTGGATATTTTGTAGAAAAGGGTTTGAAATCCATAGAAAAATTGGAAGCTTTAGAAAAAGAATTTTGGATTTATGTGCACCAACTTGTTGAACGACTTTCAAATGTTTAACGTCTTTCCCTCAGTCTTGGATTTAAAATTTCGTCCAGCGCGTAACCTACAAGTATGAAGGCTGCGGCGAGTATAGCTATTGCAATACACGCTGGAAAGACCCAGAACCAGTATTCTAAGAGGCCTTTTGAGGTTACAACTCCAGAGTTATTGAATTCGTAAAGTATTTTTCCCCAGGAAGCCAATCTGGTGTCCCCTAGCCCCAGCCAGCTGAGCGAGGCCTCAGTTATTATCGCTCCTGGAACAGAAGTTGCTAGAGTTATGTATACTAGTGCGAATACGTTGGGAATTACATGCCTGTTTATAATGTGCATTGTAGTGCCTCCAGCAGCTTTTGCAGCTTCTATAAAGGCTCTCTCCTTTAGGCTAAGAACCATAGATCTAACCGATCTAGCAAAGCTCATCCATCCGAAGAAAGTTAGAATGAAAATTATGTTCCACATGCTTATATATCCAGAAGATGCTCTCAATGCGGTCACCAGAACAATGAACAGGGGTAATGTTGGAAGAACCAGAAGCAAGTCTGCAAACCTCATTATTACTTCATCCACTACTCCTCCGACGTAGCCTGCGATCAGCCCCAAAAACAATCCTATAAACGTTGAGAAGATTGCTGTTAAAACTCCAACAATTAAGGAAACTCTTGATCCGTAGACTAGACTAGAGAAGAGGTCTTTTGTGTAGGGGGTTGTGTTGTCTGTGCCAAGCAAACCAAAAATATTTCCATATAGCAGACAGTCAACATGGTCTAAGTAAAAGTTGACATTAGTGGAAGGATTGAATATTAAAGTTACTTGGAATGAATAGTTCCCATGGGTAGGAAAGATTCTGTCTTGCGGTGGAGACAAACCAACATTACTTGCAACAACATCTTCTGTTGAGTCCACTTCTTTGTAAACATATTCTGGGCTAGGAGTGTAAATTTCAGCTCTTTTCAGAAGAAATTTTTCACCAGAATCTTCGTTATAGAAAGAAGCTTCAATATAATATCTGCTAATACCTTCACTTTTCGAGGAAACATGAATCCAAAAGCGTTCAGGTGGTTGGAAATATGGATAGCTAAACTTGTAGGAAAGTGTAACTTGAACCGGTTCTGTTGGGGGAGTACCTGCTGCTTTATAGGATATTTGTATGCAGCCACTATCATCTGTTTCTTTTAATTTAATACCTTTCTCCGCGTTGTAAGAAACTTCAATCCTGTCTGCGTAATTACTTGACCATGTCCAAGAGTCTAAACTTTCACTTGTTGAAAATTTGTGGTCGGTTACAATTTTCATGTTTTCAACTAAATCTACACCAGTTTTGTAGGTTACTGTAATTTCTGTATCGTCAGGGAAAATAGGGACTAAAATAATGTCTCTAGGCCTTTGAGGTTCTTGATACCATTCTTCATCTGAAAGCTCTTTAACGGTTCCGTTGGGAAGCTTAGCCTCAACTGTTTCAATCATTGATACTCTTCTAGAAAGGGTTAAACGGTCAGCTACGGATATGTTATTCTTTTCTTCAAGGGTGAGTAAAGGAGTAGTGTTGGGGTCGTATTTTTCGTAGGGGATAACAAATTGAAGAGTTGTTCCATAGTATGTTCCAGTGTATGTGTAAAATTTTTCTTGGACGGTTTGTTCTCCTCTAGGAATCCATGGAAGGTATTTGTACCATATGGGTTTGGAAAGTTTTGTAGCTATAGGTTTACCTGAGGCTAACCCTAAGGCTTGGTATTCGCCGACTCCGTATTTTGGGTCTATGGGGGGGTAAGGAGCTATATAAGGGGCAAATATTGCTATGAAGGAAAAAATTATTATTATTGAAATTCCGAAGATTCCACGCTTGCTTCTACGAAATTGATTCCAAAATCCTTTGAATCTTTTTATGGCAAATTTCATTTTTTGTTCTCTTGTAGCCAAGACATTTCACCTCTAACCATATTTTATCCTTGGGTCGATTATCCCATATAATATGTCAGCAAGAAAGTTTGCAATTATAACGCATAAAGCTAGGATGTAGAATATTGCGTTTAACAGGGGGAGGTCTGGGCCTCCTCCAGACATTATTGCCTTGTATGTTAACAGCCCCATTCCCCTATACGAGAAAAGTGTTTCTGTTATTATTGCTCCCGAAATTATACTTGCAAATGAAAGTGCTATGCTTGTTATCAGCGGGAGGGAAGCGTTCTTAAGTACATGTTTGTATAGTATTGTTCGTTCTTTTAGACCCTTAGCTCTTGCTGTGAGGACATAGTCGTCGTTGATTGTTTCAAGTACTACAGCGCGTGTTAAAAGGATCCATCCGGCTACGCTGAAAAGTACGAGGGTCATGGTGGGCATGACTAGGTGGTAGAGCCTTCCTGATATTAGTTCTAAAATGTTTGTTGGGGGATTTCTGTTCCATTGGATAGGTTGTTCGAGAGCTGTTGGGAACCATCCTAGTTCG
>QMYO01000357.1 GCA_003662715.1 Candidatus Bathyarchaeota archaeon
GTCTGATACATACTAAAGTTTCCTTTGTTTTGGATAAACAGCAAAATTTTGGGAGTTTTCGCTTATGCAACCGTTATAGTGATATTCTCTAGGCTTGCATTATCTTCTGTCGTCTAGTGAAGATTTCAGTTGCATATTAGCTAGAGCCTAACGCCTATCTTCCTCTCCTTTTTGAAACTTGAGATAGAAAAAGAGGGGAATTTTGGTTGTGTTGGCGTTTAGGTTTATGGATCCGCAGGAGGTGTTCCGAATTTTGCAAAGTAATTTCCTGTTACGATGACTAGGTCTAGTATGCCTACATGGCATAGGTCGTTTGCGTCTAGGTCGGCGCCGGGGAAATACAATGGATTGTATACGCCGTCTCCTCGCTGACAGTAAGAGCCTGTGCATAGAACTACGTCTAGGATGTCAATTCTGTAGTAGCCGCTGCGCGGTTTGGTCTCGCCTTCCCAATACCAGCGCCAGTCAAGCTCGCCTAGAATTGGAGATAGGAAAAAGTTTGGATTTTTCTTTAATGAGGCACCTGTTCCAATGTTAATGCTATCTGCGTAGTGTGGTGCTGGGGTGTACATGGTATCTTGCCAGTTTAGTCCTGCATCCGACCCCAAAAAGATTCCTGTAGGCGGGTTCGGGGCGTACCAGTATGTTATTGTTATGTTCACTGGAGGTTCAATGCCTGCTGTTAATACGAACACGTTGTGGCAGTATGTCTTCGGGTCTGCGTATATGTGGAAATCCTCACACTCCTGGATTGGTATGCCGTCTGCGGTTGCATTTATAACTTGCACGACTGAATGTTGAAGTTTGACTGGTTCTCCCCAGTATATAAATGATTCAGTCTTCTTTGAAAGTAGTGGATAGTTTGGAGCAGTACTAAGGACATCTATAAGTTCATATTTACATAGTAAAGGCATTTCAGTGCCGATGGAGTAGAGGAGCCATATGCTTAAATTATTGAAATAAATTTTTATTGTGTAATCGTCTATGATTTTCGTATGGCTCACGTCCTTGACGAAGGGCCAATTCCATCCGTCTTGAAAGGCATAGTAGTACCATATTGTAAATTCTACGTCATGTGCGGTATAGCTTCTTAGTCTTATTGTTGGATTTGGCGTTCCTATCCCAGCGTCTTTTCTTATCCAGCATGTCACCGCAGTTTTCTCGCGTCCATCTCTTGGGTCAACCCATGTTTCAACTTCCCAGTCTTGAGCAACCCACGGCTGGTCAACTGCTAAGTCGTATGGGTTAAAGTTCATAAGATGAGTATACATCGCGTTGAGTATCTCCCAATCTGTGGGTTGATTAGAATACACGGGGTTCAATTGAGCCGGAGGTGGATAAATCCCAATTCTTAAAGGCTGCTCTGGAGCATCTGCCCTATAAGCGTTTATATATGTGTACTTGTTGTTTATGCCGTAGCCAACCATGTTAACTATTCCGCACACTTCCTTCCGCCAAGTTTGAAAAGTCATGGTGCTCCACAATGGAATTGTCACAGCGTTAAGAGCCATGTATCGGCAAGCATTTTTGCTTGCCGCTTGGGCCTGTACGAGGTCTGGTGCATAGTACAATTTTTCCAAGTAGACATCTAGTTCTGGATGTTCATAGTCAGTTACAATATTGCTTGCTCCCCAAAATGCGCTATGGTACAGGAAGTATAGATGAAGTGGAAATCTAGAGCATTTAATATAACGAACATAGATGTGAAAGTCTAGTTGAAGTATGATTGGTGCTATAACTGATCTTGGTCCGATCAACGCCGTTGTGGCGAAGTCTCCGCCGGGAGCGGAAACTTTACCTTCGGCATAGAGGCGTGCCCATTCATCTGCAAGCGGGCTGTCTCCAGCTACGGTTGGGTCTCCTTCAAGTTGGCTGTAAAGGTATCTTGCAGCTTCTCTTCTGTAAGTACACTCTTGTATGGCGACGATTCTCAGCGGCATTTGCGTTGTGTCGTTTCCTGCTACATTTCCCCAAGCCGGGTTATCCGGATAGTTTAGGTAGCCGTTGTCATCCGTATCAGCAAATCCTACTCCGGCAAGAAGCAGCACGGCCTTAGTTAAATTGTATTCCCATGGATAGTTAGCCTCATCTGGTTCGATCACACCGTTATGATTCCAGTCATAAGTTATAACGCTTGGGTCACACCAGCCTTCTGTTTGTCTGTACGGAATGGGCTGATCAATTCTGGCCCCGAAACCATCTAAGATATTCGATATGATGTAGCTTTTATTAACAAGACATGACAAAGCTTGCCTTACTTCTCGGACATTTGTTGGAGACAGAGCATTTGGATAACTAGGTATGCTACGATTATTATTCACTGCGAATTCGTAGTAATCATTCTTTGCGCAAGCGGTTATTTGCAGGTCTGGGTTCGCCTCAACAGCTTCTTTCTGTTCTCGCGTGAGATCCATGCATAATATATCTAACTCATCATTGACCAAAGCCGTAAAAGCCTGTTCACTACTTGTAAAATTCCATATAAATTCTAAGTCACTTCTGACCTCCGAAATTGTTGGAGGAGGTAACACCAAGAGTATCTGCAAAACTAAAAGCGAAGTCATAAACAAAATTAGACGTTTTTTCAAGTTTCCCCTCTCCGTCCTTTTCTTGGGGCAACTTGCAATTACACTGTTTTATATTTCCTCTATAAATGTTTTATGTAACATTTTTCCATTTCAGTAACAATTCGGTTTTTGCTGTTCAAGCCAAAGGATAAAGGGCCAAACTATAGACATATTGGGCTAAGCCTTCCACTACTGAGCATTTTGTAAATGAACAGAAAAGAATATTGCAGGCGTTTTCCGCAAGATTGATGATGGTGGGTGAGTTTTGGGCAATTCAAAGAAACGCTGAAGAACCTCGGAAACGTCGGTAACCCAGTAGCTATTCCAATGCTTGTTAAAACACTGAAAACAGCCGAAGTACAGTTGTTAAAATGCACATCACATGGGCATTAGGAAAAAACTGGAGGACAAGACACCAAAATCTCTCCTTTTAGGATTTGTTAGCTTTCCGAGCTTTCATGTATCCATACGGCTGCAATTATTCCTCCAGTTATCACCATAGAGGCAAGAACTACGAGAACGTTTTGAACCAATGTTAAGA
>QMYO01000358.1 GCA_003662715.1 Candidatus Bathyarchaeota archaeon
CGTGAAGAGCTTAGAACCGCTAGGAATCTTAAGTGGCTGGAATGGTGGGTTACTTTAATACTTAGACAACTTGGCATCGAACCAAGCTAGAATACCAACGAGCTTATACCTCTCCTTTTTTTCTAGAAAATTATTCCATAATTTTTAATAAACTGTTCTCTATCTGGCTTTAGAGAGAGAAGGGAGATACTTAGTATGAAAAAACTATTATTGATTGTGGCAATAATGTTGTCAACTGCTATGCTGTTTGCTCCAAACATTTCAGATGCGCAGGTCACTGGCGACATAAACGGCGACGGCAGAGTTAATATACAAGATGTAACCTTGGCTGCAAGTCAATATATGCTAGAAAGCAGCGATTCTGGATATAATGCTACCATTGTGGGAAAGGCTGACCTTGCAGAACCATTTGACGGTCGCATCAACATTTTGGACCTTGCAACTTTGATTAGCTACTACACTGGTTAGAAAATTTCCTTCCTCCCATTTTTTCTGGGTTAAAGCTTATCTATAATTAAATCTCATTTGTTCTTAAATGTGGGTTCGAATTAAAGAGACAGTCGGAAAAGTTAAGCAAAAACGAAATGATATTTTAATTTTGGTTCTGTGGAGTGTATTGATTGCGTTTATGGTAGTTAAGACATATTGGACTGCGTATCAAACAGCAAACAGATTGGTTTATTTTAAACCTGCTCACCCCTCCTACGACCTTTCCAATGTTAACGCCGTAGACCTCTTAATTATTGCAATTGCAAGCTTTATAGTCGGTATTTCTCTATCAGACGCCAAAACCCTTTTTTATGGATACATATTTTCATTACTGCTTGCCTTTATTCTTTGTGTTATCTATATCTCCTTATATGTTTGGTACGTCTTGGATTATGGTCCACTATTTAGCTTGATGCCTTATGGTTGGGAATGGGCTTTTTTCATAGCAACATCTATTGTTTTTGCTTTGATGTTTCCGTGGATTTTCTGTATATGCCTCGTGAGTTTAGCTGTTAGCAGTCTTCTAAGAAGCTGGATTACTTGGTCTTAAGATATCTTTGTTTGTTTAGAAATTGTAAAGTTGGCAAAAAAGCTTAAATTAAAGCCAGTTTCTTAGCAAGCTGGGAAGGTGTAATTATCTTGAAGAAAGGAGAATGGAAAAAAATCACTGTAGTCTTATATTTATTGACGATTCTAACCCTGTACGCTGCAGTGTTAACAAATTCCGGCGTGTCTGCAAATTCTACTGAACTTCCTAGCCAATATCCTCTTGTTTATGTTTATCCTGAGCTTGTCACTGCAGAAGTTGGCGAGAACATTACAGTGAGTGTAGTTGTTTACAATCTCACCGACAGCTTGGCTACCGATCCTGATAATCCACAATCAAAAGTGCCCCTTGGAAACCTTTACGGCTTTGACATACAATTTAGCTGGGACCCAACAGTTATCAAATACGTAAACCACACTGTGACAACACCCGTAGAAAAATACCCCAGTCCTGTTCCGCCAAGCCCATACGCTGGAATACTCCACGGCTTTGGCGCCCCCTCAAACGAGTCAATTTATGAATTTAAGAATGTGGTGAATGAAACAGGAAACATTCCAGGGGCAGCAGACCCACGGGTTAGGGCATGGTTCGCTTATTCGACACAGTTACCGGCGACACCCTTCAACGGAAACGGAACAATATTCACAATGACCTTCCAAGTGCTTAAACAGGGCGAAAGCCCCCTAGAAATAGTATACTGCATACTATCCGACAATAGTGGAAAGCCCATCGCACTAGGTCAATCTGGCACGTGGCTTAACCCTCCACGCAACGGCATTTTCCGAACAGCCGGTACTCCAGTAGCGGACTTTTCTTATTGGCCTGAAATAGGCGTAACTAACAAACCAGTATACTTCCAAGCAACAGTAACTGAAAACGCTTCCAACATTGTCACTTACGCTTGGGATTTCGGAGATGGGACTAAAAAGAACACAACTCAGCCCGCAACCCAATACAGCTACACAGCTTCGGGTACCTATATAGTATCTCTCTATGTTGTAGATCAAAACGACATCAAAAGTGCCACTAAAACCAAGCAAGTCCAAATAGTAAACACCAGAAACCTCAAGGTCAAATCGTTAACTCTCAATCCACCCCAATACCTTCGGCCTAACATGACCCTAACAATAGACTCTACGATAGAAAACTCTGGCGAAACCACCGAAAACTGCACAGCTAAAATCTACTACAACACCACAAACGTAGACCCAGCAAATCCAACAGCAGCAACATGGATCTTCATAGCTAACCAAACCCTACAAATTCCAAAAGAACAGGAGAAGAAACTAACTTTCAGTGTAAACAGCTCGCTCCTGCCAACTCTAGAGAGATATTACCATTTCTTAATAAACGCTACGGGCATACCAGCAGGATATGAAAGCGACACAACAGACAATTTAGCACTATCTAATCCAATATTTTACACAGAGCAGATAATCCATGTGCCCAGTATAACATCATTTGCAGCTGGATATGACCGAAAAGGCACGTTGGTTCAACCAGTTATTCAGGGAGAAAAAACAAAGATAATGGTTGAAGTGAAAAATGATGGAAACGAAAGAGCAATCTATAATGTAACACTATACGTAAACGACACAATATTCTCGTCTAATCAAACATCAGAGCTTATTCCTGGAGATCCAGAAGAATGTAAAGAAACGCTTGAATGGGAGCACTCATTCGAGACAGGATATTTCAACCTAACCGTAACAGTTGAAATAGGCAACATAACAGCCGCGCAGACCAAAGGGTTAAGAGTAATTAAACCGCCTACCCTCGTGATAACCTATAACCCAGAAGAGCCAACAACAAACCAAATAGTTACACTTAATGCTACAGAGAGCACACATCAAGACCCAAATGGTAACATAACCCAGTGGACGTGGAGAATCTTCGCTCCAGGCGTAGATGTCAGCGAGACGCCTACAACAACTCTTAGTGGGAAAGTAGTTCAGTACAACTTTACTCAAGCGGGAAACTGGACAATCATCTTAAGAGTCCAAGATAGTTTCGGCATAAGTTATGATTCAGAACGTGCATCAACAAATGCTTATACTAAAGAATTAATCTTA
>QMYO01000359.1 GCA_003662715.1 Candidatus Bathyarchaeota archaeon
CAATATGGTGATTTTAAAATGAAAATAACAAAAGAAATAAAACTTGCTTTGGTTTTTGCGGTATTTGTTTTATTTTTGAACAGTGTTTTTGCTCAAAATGCTGAATGCCCACCAAATTCAGTAGATTTGTATGATTCAGATGGAAAAGTTTACATTGGAAAAACTGTAAAACAAACAATTCTATCGAATGATAAATTAGATGTGTACCAACATACAGGGATATTGATGGGCAAGCTTTGGAAATTTTTTTTTCCAGGCAATAGCCAAATTAGGGATATAGCTAATTTACAGGCCGAACATATAAAAGACTTAGCTGATTCTATCTACCAAGTATTTGTTATAAATTTAAAAGATGGTAACAATCTAGATATTGTATTAGAATACAATGATAATTTGAAAGTGAATGGAAAATCATGGGGTAAAGCTTTAGATGAGCTAGAAGCACCAGAGTCAGAAAGCTTGGTAGAGGACGCCAAAGCAATAGGATCTTATATAAAGAAAATGACAGAACCAAAGGTAGCTGTAGGAGCAGGACCCTATTTTGTTTTTCTAAACCAAAACAAAAAGGCGATAAGGAGTAAAATCACAGCTTCAAGCATTTTTGGATATGGAAAAGAACTCGATGATATTTCACGTTCTAAAAACTACGAGAAACCTAGCCCAAAAGAGCTTTTAAATTTTTTAGACCAAAATGGAGCTTGTGCCTCTATTTATCCTTATATGTTTGGCATACGGCGACAGGATCATACAGATTGGTATGTTGATTTAGGTCCGCATGGAGAAGAAGGCATGGATTTTTGGATACATTGCTCTAAACAAGGATGTTGCAACTGCCATCCTGGAGTTGGGGTACTTGATTTCTATAACAATGTTGAAGAAAACTATAATGAACCGCTTTTTTCAGGTTATATTGACTTTTACGTTAATATACCTTATGCAGGTTCCTTTACATATTATGCAGGTTCCTTTAAACTTTCTCCGACTTGTTTACTTCCAAATATAGAAACTTCGTTGATGGTTTCAAACATCGCACAGAACGGCGAGGATGTAATTGTCATACTAGGAGATGGTGTAAATATTGAAGATCTCTTTCCGAAAGATGCTACCTACTTGAAAACTGGGTTGGAAGATGAGGGGGAAACTTACCCAACAATTAAGAAAGGAACTGATGGAACTCTAAAAATTCTACAAGACTCACAAGAACATCCAAATCCAAAAGTTAAAAATGCAGTAAAAGCTTATGCGATATTTGCAGGAATTATGAGACAGCTGAATACTGGAGATGTCTGTGTAGATATAGCACATACGCAAGATGGGAAAGCTATTTACACTATCAGAAAGCTAAAGCCGGGTGAACAATGTCCTATTATTTATGAAACACAAACACAACAAATACCTAAAACTGAAAATATAAGTGTTCTCTTTTTCGTGAATAAGGGTACGGGACAGATTGTTGAAGGATCAACTCAACAGATTACAAATACATATGCTTATAGAGATGTTTTAGTGTGCAAAGAAAATAATACTTTCCCAATCGAGCTCGAGCAGAGTGTGTGTAATAAACTTCGAACTGAAGAAGGGAAGATAACGATAAACGTAGAAGTTACAAAAATAGAGGAGGGTCCTATTACGTGTAAAGATGATTGCTATTACGAGTGTTTAAAAAATAAATGTGAGCCCGAAAGGGGGTGGGTTCCAACTTTTACAGGGCAAAAAACGGGGGAGACGAAGTATCTCGTAAAGAGTTGTAACAACCAACAAAAACAAGATTTTAAAGTAACTGTAGAAAAAGCAAAAAAAGAGAATATTGAGAATCTGAACAAGCAATTTAGTAATATTGTAGATACACAAAATAGAGATATAGTAGATATAGTTATCTTTAAACGAAACAATTGTCTTCAAAATAATGAGCCTTATGTAATTCCAGAGTATGCTTGTATACCACTTACCTGTCCAAAAGGGACTGCCATGCCCCCTACGCCTCCTCCTACCAGAAGGCCTAGAAAATTCGGTGAAGCAAAAATCACAGGAGCAGTATTAGGTTCTAGTAAGCATTGTAGAGCTCAAAACCCTGCACACAACAAAGTTTGACAGCATCAAAACTTTTGTAAATTTTAAATTTTAGTAATAATTTTAGTAATCTTATAGTAGTAAAAAATCCGAAAGATTTTTAAATATTCTTTGTACTAGCGTAAGCTCTGACTCGGTTTACCAAGGCGCTAAAATAAATTCTAATCATAATATTAGTGCTGTTAACTTAATAGAAGATCATATTGAAAAACAAGAAAGAACAGAAAAACAAGAAAAAACAGAAAACAAATCTTTAGAAGAAAAAATTGTAGAAATTGAGGATTACCTATATAATTTCAGCGATAAAGAAAAGAAACAACTTAAAGAACGTTTAAAGGTTTTTATTGAAAATCTACTTACTGAAGTTAAAGATCGCCGGTCCCCAATCGATAAACTCATGCAAATACATAATACTTTATGGGAGAACTATCAAAATGACATTTATTGTAAGGGAACTATTAAAAATGTTTTTTCAAAGAAAAATTTGACATGCCATTCTTATTGTGTGTTAATGGGTTTAATTGCATCCAAATTGAACCTACAACAAAAATATATAGTACTTAAACTTAAGGATCTTGGCTTTAGGCATGCGTGTTTAAAAATAACATATAATGGAAAAGATTACATTTTTGATATCCGTTTTCCGCGTGTTAAATCAAAACTAAAGGAAGATTATATACCTTTGTATAGCTTTAAGTCTCCTACCGGGAATCATATCGATTTTGTTTTAACACAATTACTTAATCAAAATAGGATTAAGAAGACTTACGAACTTCTTACTAAATTCTCTCATACCGATGAACCCGTCCTAAATTTTTGGAAAATATTTCTTAAACGCATGCAAGGATTATCTTTATCTGAAAAAGATAAGCAAACTGTGGAGCGATTAAAAATTTCCATGAAGAATACTCCACACGCCAAATTTTTACCATATTTACCTAATCCAAATTATATACCTTTTATTCGTTCTCTTTACAAAAAAGGTTTGCCTGGATTCGCGTACGGCGTTAAGCCGATAAAAACTAAAAATAAAAAGA
>QMYO01000360.1 GCA_003662715.1 Candidatus Bathyarchaeota archaeon
GATCGTGGTAGGCAACCCGCTTATTGAGAGGTTTCGAGGGTTTAATTCTATCGTTTTGTATAGCTTCTGTCAAAAACTGCGTGTAATGCTGAACGTTCAGTTTTTCATCGACGTAAGGCTTATCATTTTTAAACGTGTTGTAGCAGTGAGGTGAAAGCGTAACTATCTTTTCCATGTTAAACTTCTTAAACATCTCAATGTTGTGAGTGGCAAGCTCCTCGAAAAGTCCTTTCTCGCCCATTCTTAGCATGTGATCTCCACAGCACCATTCTTCTATACCTAAAGTGGCATAATTAACACTCATTCTGTCAAATATTTCTGCCATAGCCTTTGCAATCTCTTGAGTTCTAATGTCAAAAGCTGTTGAACAACAAACGAAGTATAAGACATCTGCCTTCGTCACGGTTGGGAAGGTTTTGACATTTAAATCTTTAGCCCATTCCATCCTTTTGCTTTGATGAGTTCCCATGGGGTTGTGATATTTAAAGACGCTTTCAAGTACGTCCTTAACTGTCCTTGGGATTATTCCAGACTCTACAACTAGGCTACGTTCCTCCACTATGGCGTTTGAACACTCAACGAGTTTAGGACAGAAAAGCGTGCAGCTGTTGCATGAAGTGCAAAGCCAAATATTATCCGCTGTTGGTTTCAAACGTTCATCTAAACCTTCATCTCTAGAGTCTAAAATGAAACGGTAGTTCGCTGTCAAAGTTGAGGGTCCAAGGAATCTTTCATCTATTGCAGCTGGACATGCAGAATAGCAAATGGAACATTTTGTGCATAGGGTTAAATCCCAGTATTTCTTAAGGTCAAGAGGTGACTGAGTAAACTCCACCAGTTTTGTAAGCTCAGCTTCAGGCTTTATCAGAAAAGTCTTAATCTTTTTAAAAGTGTCAAAGAAAGGTTGAATGTCTACTACTAAGTCTTTTATGACAGGCATGTTTGAAAGAGGTGCAACTTCTAGCGAATCAGTTTCAAGGTCGAGGACTTGAGTATAGCAAGCTAACATGGGCTTTCCATTAACGTTGACTCCACAGCTTCCACAAATACCCATTCTACACGAATGCCTGAAAGTAAGCGTCTCATCCAAATTGTCTTTAATATAGTTGAAGGCATCAAGCAAAGTTGTGCCTTTCCGAATTGGAACCTTATAAGTCGATATATAGCATCTTTTATTTTCTGGGTCATAACGGTGAATCTTAAATTCAACAATTTTCTCAACTTTAGTGCTCATACCTAACTCCTCTCCTAATAAGTTCTTGCGGCAGGCGGCCACTTAGTGATGGTTACAGGGGCATACTCAAGTCTTGGCCCTTCCGCCGTGTAGTATGCCAATGTATGCTTCAGCCAATTTTCGTCATCACGTTTTGGATAATCTCTTCTCGAATGAGCTCCACGCGATTCAGTTCTTGCCAATGCGCTAACTATGGTAACTTCCGCTAGATCTAACATGAAATCCAGCTGCAAGGCAGATGTAAGTCCTGTGTTAAAAGGTGTACTCTTATCTTCAACCTTTATGTGCTTGAATTTCTGTTTAAGTTCTTTTACCTCCTTCAGAGCGCTTTGTAGCTGTTCGCCTGTTCGGAATATCCATACCTTCTCATACATTAAACGTCTCATCCTGTCTCTAAGGGCAGGCACCCTCTCGCTGCCCTCACTGCCCAAAATATAGTCGAAAACCCTCTTTTCTTCTGAAATCAATTTTTCATTTGGAAGTTCTTTGAAACTCTCTGATGAAGCATGTTTTGCAGCTTCTTCGCCTGCAACTGCTCCAAAAACTAGACATTCAGCCGTGGAGTTGGTTCCAAGCCTATTTGCGCCATGAATACTTATACAGGAGCATTCACCAGCGGCATACAGTCCTGCAATAGGCGTTTCTGTCTTAACATTAGCCTTTATTCCACCCATAGAATAGTGAGCCGCAGGTCTTATTGGTATAGGTTCTTTTACAGGGTCTACCCCCCCAAGCTTTATTGCCACATCTCTAATGAGGGGTAGTCTCTCGTTTATTTTCTCCTCACCCAAATGTCTCAAATCCAAAGCAATGTATGGTCCGTATGGTCCTTCCAATCCTCGTCCTTCCAAGATTTCCGTTTGCTCCGCCCTAGATATCACGTCTCTAGGAGCTAGTTCCATTCTCTCTGGCGCATATCGTTTCATGAAACGTTCACCCTGAGCATTGAGCAGATATCCACCTTCTCCTCTCGCTCCTTCTGTTATAAGTACTCCTTGTGGAACCAAACCTGTGGGGTGAAACTGAACGAATTCCATGTCCTCTAACGGGGCTCCTGCGCGGTAGGCCATCGCCATTCCATCCCCTGTGGTTGTGTGCGAGAATGTTGTGAATTCGTATATGCGTTCGTGTCCTCCAGCTGCCATTATTATAGCTTTAGCTTTGAAGGCGTGCATTTCACCAGTTTTTAGTTCTATGGCTGTTAAACCTACTGCTGTATTATTTTCAACTATTATGGATGTAACGAACCATTCGTCGTAAAATTTGATGTTATTGTAAGATGTGGCTTTTCCATATAGTGTGTGCATTTCATGAAATCCAGTCATGTCAGCTGCAAAGCATGCTCTTGGAGCACTGTGGCCTCCGAAAGGCCTTTGAATTAACTTTCCCTCTTCCGTTCGGCTCCATGGTAATCCCCAGTGTTCTGTTAAAATTATCTCTTTAGGGGCTCGTCTTACGAAAAATTCTACCGCATCTTGGTCTGCTAGGTAGTCTGCTCCTTTAATTGTGTCAAAAGCGTGGAGGTCGAAAGAGTCCTTTTCGTGCATGACTGCAGCTGTCCCCCCTTGAGCGCAGACAGAATGGGAACGCAGGGGATGAAGTTTGGAGATTACTGCTATATCCAGTTTATCGTTAATTTCTGCTGCAGCAATAGCGGCTCTTAAACCAGCTATACCTGCTCCTACAATAACAATGTCGTGAGCGTATTTTTCCATCATCTTTTCTCTCCTGTTTAGAGAAACGTAGTTTCATAACCTAACCTTTATAGTTTTTCCAAAATTTCGGAATATGAGAACATTTTTTATTTCAACAGAACCCTATTGAGAAGTTAGCAAAGCGTAGTCACTGTTGAGGGAAGAAGGGCTAGCAC
>QMYO01000361.1 GCA_003662715.1 Candidatus Bathyarchaeota archaeon
AGAGAATTTAAGGGTTTAGAAAAATGGGAGTTTAGTCGGCGGTTTTCCGTCTGAAAATAACAGCACAAAACATTGTCAAGGCAATGAGGAACTGTGTCAGGGCGATGTAGAACTGTATTAGTCCAAATACCAGATACGTCACTACTTCTCCTCGATACAGTCGATACACTGCTATCAGTAGAAGAATTGTGGTTACTATCAATACAACTCCTATTATGAGCCCGCCGATATCTCTTTTTCTCACTCTAATCATCTCTCCCTAGACGGAAGTTTAGTCGGGTCTTCTCGCTCTTGTAAATAAGGTAGCCCATCCCACCCATCCAACGCCAAGCGTGAAGCCTCCCCAGGGAATAATGTCTCCGATGTGAATAGGATCGTCTCCTCCGAAGGGATATTCTGGCGAATCAACATCTATACAGCACCCACCCGTGATTTCAAACCATCTGTTCTGAGGCTCCCAAAGGATGTAGTGTCCGAGACAGTGGATTTCCCATTCGCTTGTCGCGTTGAAAAGCTCTGCAACTTTTTTAGTCAGCCTTCCGCTTTCCCCAAACCTCAACGAAAGGTTATATGCCTCTTCGCTAATTTTTCCTTCCAGATACTCTTGTTTATACCATTCTGCGTAATCATCGTAGTATTCTAGGACATGAACCAAGTCTATTTCGTTTATGTCGGACTTGTGCGAGTAGTTCAGCACTATATACTCTTCAGGGGGGCTGTCCAACTCCACGGGTCTAACGCCAACATATAATCCTGGCACGACTATTGGCTTTTCCTGCTCCGCAGATGCCACTACGGCGTATGCTATAAAAACTGCTGTCGAAATCAGCAGCGCTGCAAAGGAAGCTTTCCACTTCAGATTCCTTACTTTCACGGCATTACACCTCCTGTTCCACATCTTTTGCAAGGGGAATTGCCCCGCTATACTGTTTTATTATGAAGCCGAACCTAAATTTGTTGCCCCAAATCGTATCCTTACAAGGCTGGCACCAGTCCTCGCTTTCACATGGAGCATACATTACGCATTCAACGGGTTCTTCATGGTCAAGAGGTCCGTAAAGGTGGCTGATTTCGTGTTGCACAGTTCTCACAGAAATTTCTGCAGCTACACACCCCCAATACCATTCATCAGCAGGGGGTGCAGCTCCCCTGACACCATATTCACGGTCTTGTCCTATTGGTCTATACAAGTCTCCTCCTGTGAGAGAAAGGAATATCTCTTTCGGCTCAGTGTCCAATTGCTGATTGCTTAAACTGTAATACATCATACTTATCAGATTATACACGTTCAAGGTAGGAGGGTTCCAGATGTTGTAGCTGGCTATCTTCATGTCAATTTTAAAGTTTTCATAAAAGCCGTAAACGCCCATGGAAACAATTATGTAGGCTAAGTCTTTCCACGGATACCAGTAATAATATTCTGCAACAAAAATGAAAGCGTCGTCCACATATACGTGAATCCCCACTGTAACGGTAACGTTTTCGCTTGTCTCGGCGAAAACAGTCCAACTACTAGACATAGCGAGTATAAATGCGAGAACCACAAAGCAGATTGCTTTCCATTTTCTCAATCTTTTTCACCAACATAATTTCAGGTTATACCTTCTATATAAGGAGCTATGGAAAAAGCGGGTAGCTTTAGAAACGCAGCAAGTAAAACCTTTCATAAAACTAAAGAAGTATGGGAAGGAAGCAGCCGTAGAAGCTTAAGCTTCAGCTTGATATTTCTTCGGCAGTTTTCTAGCCAGTTTTTCGGCGCTTGAAAGGGCTTCTTTATCAATTTGTAGGCTGGGCCTACTCAACAAACGTTCTAACGTTTCAAGCCTTTTTCCTAACTTCTCAATTTGTATTCTCAACTCTATGTTTTCAAGCTTAAGCTTTGCTATATCCTCGCTTGGGATCTCGTAAAGCCTAAGATTCTCATACCCTTTCTGATACAGCTTTCTGTGGTGTTCAATGTCCCTGCTTAAATAATGGGTGGCTGTGCTTGTGTGGCCCATCCAAAACTCAACGTAAGCGCTGTCAACAGCACTAGCCATAAACTTTCTAAAGGCCTTTCGTAGGCAGTAGAGCCTTAAATCCTTTGGTTTTTTGCCTTGAGGTTCTGAAAGTTTAAGTTTAAGCACTAGCTTGTTGAACGCTTGACTTAACGCTTGGGCAGTAAGCTTCTTTGCCCCACCCTTCTCAGGAACGAAGACAAGCTCATTATCCTTTAAAGGCAGTCTAGTAGCCAAATACGTCTTTAAAGCCTTAAATCCCTCGCTTCCAATAAAAGTGAAACGCTGCGTTACTCTACATTTCAGGATATCTGAAGTTAACTCTATCTTCATTGGAACATTTCCAAAATCGCTTTTTATGTGCTTCCACTTCAAGTTTACGAGGGTTATAGGCCTCATTCCACTTTCATAAAGCATAAAAAAGATTGCGCGATTTCTAACGTCAGAGTTTTCAAGAATCTGCTTAATCTCTTCTTTTGTTATGTCTCTGTTGTGGTAGACAACATAGGGATACCTAACCCTCAAAGGCTTTACTGGAATGTCAAAAGCATGGAGAAAACTCATTATGACACTCATTGCTCTTTTGACGCTTAAGGGCGTATATTTACCCTTAACATAGGCAAAATAATCCTTCAATATATCGCTAAGCTTGTCAAGAAACTTCTCCTTCTCAACTTCGCCACTATATTTAGCCTCACGCCACTTAGAAGGCAAATCCCTAACGCTTAAACCATAATTTTCCATAGCCCAGCTTTCAAACTGGGCTATATCAATTAAATAGCGTCTCCTCGTGCTTGTGCTTTCCGATACCTGGTTTATCCACAACTCGTAAGCATTTCTCACGGCTTTTCAAGTATTAAACCATTGTGCAAGTATTTAAATGTTGACTATATGCTGAAGTTTTCGAGGTACACTGACAGAAGCGGATGATTGCTTTTTCCGCTCCCGAGTCCGAATGAATAGCGTTCAACCTAAGATTTCGCAGTAAATGGATAAAGGGGTGTTGTTGTTGAAGTTTTTTATACTTCGCTGGGTCCAGTGATATACGCCCAGATGCTTACCAAGACCACTGTTAGACAAGCACCAGCAAGGCCTGACAAAATG
>QMYO01000362.1 GCA_003662715.1 Candidatus Bathyarchaeota archaeon
TATTGTGGCGTTGGATTGGAGGGTTGTTTGGAAATTGTATGTGAGTGTTAGGTTGATTTGGCGGGTTATTTTTGTGTATATTGTGCCTTCATCTGGTTTTAGGGTTGTCTTGTTGTTGTAGATTAGGTTTGGTGTTTGGAGCATTGCTGTGTAGTTGTATGTGGCTGTGCTTTTGTATGTGCATAACGTGTTGGTTATTGTTTCTTCTATCGGGTTTTGGTGAACTGTATAGAGGGTTAACAGTGCGATTAGGGTTAGGATTGTGAAGATTATGACTAGGGTTTTGGTTTTTTCTAGTTTCATGTTCGGTTTTCAACCTTTGTGGTGTGTTAATTGGATGTTGTTCCTTTTAAAAGACTTTACTACAAAACAGTAATATGTTTTGTCTTTGGAGAAGGAAATATGGGATTCCTTAGAAGTATGAGTCATCTAGAGGTGTAACTGTTATTGTTATGCTGGGCAATTTTGTTCCATTATAGTTTATCGTTGTCCATGTAATTGCATGGTCATCTGGATCAAGTGGTATTGGTGGTGGTGAGTCTCCTATGGGTGGGACTTCTTCGAATTTAATTCCGTCCCAGTATGGGAAGTTAAAGTTTGTTCCTGGTGGGAATGGTCCGTAGTAATATGTGGTTACATTGAACGTGCTTGTGTCTGTTATGTTGAAGATTATTTCGATGTTTTTGAGCATGAGCGGGAGAGTTCCGTTGTTTTTTATTAGTAGGCCTATGGCTATTGTCCAGTTGTAGTCTATATTTTGGCATTCTGCGATTAGTGATTTGTTGTCAGTTGTTACATAATAGTGAATTGGATGTGTCTCGTTAAAGCCTATGCTTGTGGGGACTAGAAGTTTTTCAGAGTCTATTATGAGTTTTCTGTGAGCCATTTTTATTGTAGCTTGTATTTGTACGGTGTCTTGCCAGTGAGAATAGGAGAGTCCTGTTATAATTGTCAGCATCAGTATGAGGTTGAAGAGTGCTAAGATTTTTCCTTTCATTTTTCCACCTCTATATAGCAATGTCGTCAACTATGTTTACGTAAAGAGTAAGCATCTTACCTTGTGCGTCGTCGGGTATGTCTGTCTTGACGTGTATCCATATCCATATGATAACTTTCTCGCCTGGTTGGACGATAAAGGGTGGCGTATTCGTTGGGTTTGGGAAGGTTACTGTGCCGTCTGGTTTAAGAGGGCCTCTCCAGCTTACTTTTACGCCTCCCCATACGTTATGAATTGGGTTAGCGGGGCCTTCTGCCTCTGGGTAGGGGCCATAATAGTATTCTTTGGTTTCAAAGCAGTTTTTGAGACCATTTGGGTCGTCGAAGCTGTATTCGGGTGGTTTGATGTATGCTGGTAGGCTTCCTTGGTTTTGGGTTTTTAGTCCTATCCAGATAAACCAGCATGGTTTTAGTCCGGTGCCTGTGATTGTGAGCGTGTGTCCGTCGGGAGAGAGTTCTGATGTGATGTTTGAGTATTTTTTGACGCAACAGGAAGTGAGGTTTTTGTAGGATATTATTGTCATTTTTATGTGGGCTATTTTTGCGGTGCCAAATATGTGTATGGTGTCTGCCCAGTGGGCGTAGGTGATGCCTATTATGGATACTGTTATGATTAAGAGCATGAATGTTACGTAAATTTTGTTTGTTTTCATGGTTTTGCCTCCTCATATGCTATTTCGATTTGGAAGTAGTATGTGTGGCATTCTTCGGAGTTTTGGGTTATTTGAATGTCAATTTCGGCTTCTAGCGTATCTCCTGACTCTAGGTTGTTGCAAACAATGTTTGGTTTTATGTTTATGTTGAGTATTGGTTTGCCTTCTACGTTTACTAGGGCGTTTAGAGTTGAATTCCATGTTAGAGTGCCTGTGGGGTCAGATATGACCGTTTTGTTTATGTGGAGTGTTTGGGTTCCTATGTTTTTGAGTGTGAGGTTACATTTAACCTCGTAGCCTGGATAGCCATTGCTTATGGTTATTATGGTTGTGTTATACGCTTCCATACTTGTCTCAGGATCTATCTTGTAGTTAGTGTAGTAGCAGTTGACTTGTCCTACATCTTTTGTAGCCTCGTTGTCTGAGTATTTTAAGGGGTCTACGAATCCCATGTTTATGGATATGCTGTTCCAGTAGCCGAATTGAAGTGTGCCTGCGACTGTTATGGTGTCGTTCCATTGGGCGTAGCCGAAGCCGAGTATGCTTAATGCTATTAGAATGCATATTATGATTGCGAGGGTTTTTTCTTTCATGTTTTTTCTTTCCTTATGTTTTTATATGTTAGAAGTAGGTAGGAGTAGGCGGTTAGTGCTAGGGCGGATGTTATGTATACGCCGTTTGTTATTATCAGTGTTCCTGTGTTTGTTAATGTTTGGGGTAGGGTTGTTGTCAGAAAAGTGTATGTGCTGGTGAAGAAGTCTTTGATGGTTATGCTTATCCAGCCTATTTTTGGTATTGTATAGATTAGTTTTCCTCTTATCTGGTTTGGGAATACTGGGTCTGTATCTGGTGATGGGTTTGCGTCTCCTTTCGTTATGAACGCTTTTCCTCTCTCTGTTTCGGTTATTTCGACGACTCTGTGTAGTTTCATTTCTTCGTTTTGCCAGTATTGGATTATGTCGCCTACTTTGATTTGGGATGAGGGGGTTGATATTACTATGGCTATGTCGCCTATGTTGAGGGATGGTTGCATGCTTCCGCTTCCAACTATTGTTGGATAAAAGCCTAAAAGCCCTGTGGATGTCCATATTGCTAAAACTAGGAATGTGGAGATTGCGAGCCATCCTTTAATGGATTTTTGGCTTTTTCTTGTTTTTATGGTGTTTTCCTTTTTTGTTGGTATTCCTGCCTTTAATAGGTCTCTTTGGGTTGTTGCCATATTTATGGCTATAAATCCTATTGTTGGCGTCATTACTCCTATTAGGGCTTTATACCCCCATGGTAGGTCTGGTAGTATTGGCGAGAACCATTGGAAGGCTCGTAGTGGTGCTCGGTAGGCTAGTGATGCTAGTGGTCCGCTTATTAAAGCGAGGTATGTGGCTAGTAGGTTTTCTGTTAATATTGGGAGAAACGTTTATCCCATGAATTTTGAGTAGATAAAAGGGTTTTGGA
>QMYO01000363.1 GCA_003662715.1 Candidatus Bathyarchaeota archaeon
TCCGGCAAGCCCGAGTGTCTGTCCCTCTTGAAGAGTAAAGTATATGTCTTCTGCTGCTTTGACGTCTCCAATTAATGTTGTATAATGTACGGTTAAGTCTTCAACTCTTAAGAGTTCCTCTGTTGACATTTACCTCCTTCTCCTTAACCTTGGATTTACTATTTCGTCAACTGCGTGTCCTATAAACACGAAGCCTAAACAGATCAATACTATTGCAAATCCTGGCGGAAGCCATACCCACCATGCGCTGAGACCTCCCTGCTGGTATGCGTCATAGAGTATGCGTCCCCAAGTGGGCACGTTTGGATCGCCGAATCCAAGGAAGCTTAATGAGGCTTCAGTGATTATTGCTCCTGGTATTGCTAGGACCATCGCCGCCATTGCTATGGGCATAACATTTGGTACTAAGTGATGTATGATAAGATAGAGGTCTGATGCTCCTGAAGCTCTTGCAGCTTCAACGAATGCCATTTCCTTTAATGATAAAACTCTTGATCTTATTACTCTTGAGAGTCCCTGCCAGCCGAATATCGCTATAAGAACGATAATAATGTATACGCTCGCGGCAAAGTAGTTAACAAGTACTAGTAGTATTGGCAGTACTGGTATGCATAAGAGAATGTCTACTATTCTCATTAAAAGATTATCAACGAAACCTCCTATATATCCTGAGATTACTCCATAGAATATTCCTATACCAGTTGCAAGTGCTGCCGCCAACAATCCTACCATCAAAGATATTCTTGCCCCATATACCAGCTCAGTCCATACGTCGTGGCCAGCTGAGTTTGTCCCCAGAATGCCGTGGCATCTACCCCATATCGTAAGCCCAACCCCCTCAAGAGTAAACTGAGCATAAGCACCGTCCGCCCGTAAACACTCAAACTCCACCATAATCTTCAACCCATAAATTCCCTTCTTAGAAAAGATAATCTGCGCAGGATCCACCCAAGGTGCATCCGGTTTGTAAAGCGAACTAACAACCGGAAAGCGTACAGGATTGTCGGAGAATGAATCCCTGTCTGTATCAACGTTTATTTCGTTGAATAAGGGGGAGAAAGGTTGTATGTAGACTGTCATATTAGCCTTAGTCGGGTCTCTAAAGTACTGTTCGTATAGTGGATTAGCCGTATAATTCTGAATTATAAAGCATAGCTTGCTCACCTTAACATTGCTAAACTTCATGTGGAAGGCGAAATGCATCGTAAATGTCGGCGGAGCCCCATACTCATAACTGAAATTGCCAAAATCCAACAAAACCCAAGCCCTCTCACCCCTCTTCGTTGGAGTAAAATTGAACAATAGCCTATCCATGTCCACTGCCAAATTACCCCGATAATCCTCCAATACAGCATCATGCAAATCCGGCTGAATCCTCATTGTCGGATTATAATCTCTATACTGCGGAAAAATCCTGAACCATTCAGGCACAGCATACCTTACCGCTAGTCTTGGTGATTTATATTTCTGTGACTCTGGCAAATACGGAGTTAATAGCGGCGCAAGAACTGCCATTATAACAAAGCCTAAAATTATGATTACTCCGGCGAATCCTACTTTGTTGTGGCTGAAGTCTACCCAGAAATTCTTTATTTTTCTCTTATATATTTCCCTTTTAGGTTTACTTAGGAACGACATTTAGTGTTACCTCCTTACTCCAACCTTGATTCTTGGGTCTAAGAAACCATAGGCCAAATCTACTATGAGATTTGCAGCTATCATTAGAACCGCATAATTATACATAACTGCTTGGGTCACTGGGTGATTATTTTCCATTAAGGCGTCAATATACCACTGTCCTATTCCTGGCCATGCAAATATTGATTCAGTGATTATTGCACCCGTCACTATCCCTGGGATTGATAATGCTATCATAGTTACTATAGGAGGTAATATGCTTCTGAACGCATGCTTCACTATGACGTCTCTTTCTCTAAGACCCTTAGCCCTTGCCGTGAGAATATAGTCCTCAGTTAACGCATCAACCATCATATTCCTTGTATAAAGTGCCCAAGAGCCAAAACCCGCCAAGATTAAGGTTATAATGGGACTTATTGCATGATGTAATACTTCAGCTGTAAGCGACAGAGGATCTTGAGGTGGTGGAGATCCGACAAGTCCTGCGCGTGGAAATATGTGGAGCCAATTACAAAATATGGCCACCCATATCAGCTGTATGAAGAATACTGGTACTCCCCATGTTAGTAGCCCTAGTCCAATTACTGCTACGTCCATTTTTTTGCCTCGTCTAGCTCCGGCTAGCATTCCCAGCGGAATTCCTATAGCTATTGTGCCCACAGTTGCTGTTCCCAAGAGTATAATTGTATTCCTTAGTCTCCATGCCATTTCTGGCGCTATTGGTGAAGCGGCAGGGTCAAATTGTCTACCGTAATTCCATGTAAATAGGTTATAGAGATAGGTTAAATATTGGTCTGGGAAGAGAGGTCTATCTATTTGCCATAGCTTTTTCATAGCCTCTCTAGCTTCCGGAGGGAAGTGCGGGTCCATTATTAGCTGGCTGGGGTCTCCTCCAACGAGGACTCTGAATATTAGGAAGTTCAATGTCACGATTACCCATAGAGTAAGGAAAGCAATCGCTACTCTTTTAGCAACGTAAACGGCATACATTGATTCTCCCTTCTACCTGTTGAGTTATTTTCAGATTTAAGCTTTTGTTCCACTATAGATTTGGGCATGTAACTTTTTTCCATAAGACTTTTAAGGGCGCTCAGTTTTATATAACTCGAGTAAACAGTTAGGAGAGAAGGGAGAAAATGCAATTTAAGAAGTTATTATTGGTTCCATTTGCGTTTGCAATGATTTTCCTGATGATTTCTGTTGTATTCAGTAGCCCTGCAGTCCACAACAGCGGGTTGCCAAAGACCGATGAGATATGGTATAAGGCATATCCTGGAGCTGCGCCGGACGTTATTGTTGATGAGTTTATAGGCGGCGTGACAGATTGGATAGGCGGTCCAGGTAGGAAGGACTTATATGACCGAGTAATAGCTGCTGGCCACAAAGTTTCCGAAATGTCTCCTATGGCTGAGTTCGCTTTTATGCCTATTAACTGTCGTGACTATAAGGTGACAAGTGGGGAA
>QMYO01000364.1 GCA_003662715.1 Candidatus Bathyarchaeota archaeon
GTAGCTATTTTGTCAGAAGAGGCTCCGCCGCCCATATCAAGAAAGTTAGCTGGGTTTCCACCGTACAGCTTGATAGCATCTAACGTAGCCATAACTAAGCCCGCACCATTCCCAATCGCACCGATGTTTCCATCGAGTTTAACGTATGCCAATCCGCTCTTTTGAGCCTCCAATTCTTGTGAGGTTAACTTGTCTCTATCAATTTTTGTTAATCTCTTCTGAAACTCAGGTTGCCGATACAGCGCGTTGTCGTCAATTATGAGACGAGCATCTGCTGCAACAAACTTTCCCTCAGCCGTTTCAACTATGGGATTCATTTCGCACAGTTCAGCGTCACAGTCCATCGCCACTCTATAGAGTTTTAGAAAAATAGCAGCAAGCTCCCGCATTTGCCTGCCCATATAACCTAGTTTTTTGGCAATCTGACGAGCATGATAGGAACGAAAACCATACAGAGGATTAACAAAAACCTTTATGATTTTCTCCGGAGTTACAGCGGCAATTTCCTCTATCTCCATCCCTCCCTCAGAAGAGGCTATTACCACGTAGCTACGATTAGAGCGGTCTACAGTTATGCTGAAATAGAGCTCTTTATTTATGGAGAGCTTTTCCTCCACCAAAACGCTTTGTACTCTAATGCCCTTTATCTCTGAACCCAACAGCTTACTCGACGAGAGTTCAGCCTCTTCAGGTGAACTCGCAAAGAGGATGCCTCCCGCTTTCCCTCTTCCCGCCACCAAGACTTGCGCTTTGATGACAACTGGACCATTGATTCGTTTAGCAGTCTCTCGAGCCTGTTTGGGAGAAGTTATCAATTCTCCTAGAGGAGTTGGGATTCCATATTTAGAGAAGATTTCCTTTGCTTCATACTCAAAGAGCTTCAATAGGAAGCCTCCTTCAGAGTTATTTGAGAGTTTGGATAGTAACGTAAGACCTTGTGTCTTGAATTCCATCCACTGAAGCCAAGTCTTTGAGAGCCTCATCCAGCTTTTCTCGCTCCACTACAAGGATGGCGTCCATGTCGCCGACTACTCTGAAAACTCGTTGAATAGGAAGCTTTACGATTGTTTGGTACACGTTCACTCTTTTGAGAGGTGAGACTTTGACAAAGACGAAGGCGGGGTTCGCTGAAATTCCTAGTAGGTTGAGTCCCTTTTCGGTTACGTCGATAAATCCTCTTCCTGTTCTGATGCATCCTTTATCTCGAAGTTTGCGTAGATGCACGTTTAATGCTTGTCGGCTGATGTTGAGTTGTTTTGCCAGTTCGTTTTGTTTCATCTCTAGAGTGTAGGTTGTTACTGGTCTACCTTGCTCGTACAGCATGTAAAGCAGACGAAATGCACGTCCAGTTGGGATATGTTCGCTCACGAAATCACCTGTTTTCTAGTTAAACTATTTTTTTACATACGTAAATCGAATGATGTACATAATATAAAAATTATACTATAACCACATCACATTCTTGCTGTAAAACCGCAACGTATTTATTCCTAAGTTAAACCATTGATATGTACGTAAGAACAAGGAGTGAGACAGTGAAATGTCAGAGAAAAACGATGTGTTAATCGGGCGAAAGCCAGCTATGAACTACGTGTTGGCTTGTATAACCCTCTTCCACGGCGGAGCAAATGAGGTAAACATTAAAGCACGAGGAAGAGCCATCAGCCGAGCTGTTGACGTTGTCGAAATCGTTAGACGTCGGTTCCTACCAGACGTTAAAGTTAAAAACATAGACGTCGGCACAGAACAGATAGCACCCAACGAAGAGGGAAGCACGCCTACCAACGTCAGCACTATTGAAATAACTCTAGGAAAATAAGAGGCAACAGCAACAACTTAACAAGCTCCGCCACTCCTTCTTTATTTTTTTCTAAATAAATCATGTATACTTAACGTTAGGCTAAAGAAGAAACTGGTTTCTACTCTCGGTAAGTTTATATTACCTCAATACTCTCTCTGTATGATACCACTTCAAGTAATGAGGGATGATGGTAAATAAATGCCGAAAATGGCGAACATCTGTGACTTCTGCTTAAAAAGCGGGATACTGTGTCCCAAATGCCAAGCAAAACTCAAATCAGGTAAGGTGACAGATGTAGACCTGAAAATTGGTCGCCTACTCATGTCGCTGGAAAGCACATATCCCCCACTGCAAGAAATATATTTTCACAAGGCAGTAGAAGAAGACGACATTTTAGCAGTAGTCGTGGGACACGGAGACGTAGCCCGTTTGCTGAGTTATGGTGGAAAAATCCTAAGGGCTTTAGGAGAAAAAACTGGGAAGAAGGTGCGCGTCCTAGAATATGGGGTAGATGACAGAAAATTTTTGGAAGACTTATTCGCACCATTAAGCATCATCACAATAAACACGATTTGGTTACCAGATGGAACCACAGAAACCCGAGTTATTTTAAGAAAACGAGGAAGGAGACCGCCACCCATCAATACAGAAGCATTAAAGGAAATTGCTAAAAAGGTTCGTGGAACAACTCTTAGAGTGGAATTTGCGAGATAAATAGAGGATATTGTATGGAAATCGATGAGATGGGTGATTGGCGTAGAACTCACTATTCAATAGACGTTAAGCCAGATTTAGACGGTAAAGAAGTCATTGTTTTAGGCTGGGTTCAGGACATCCGAGACCTCGGCGGAATACGATTCGTAATTCTACAGGACAAAGAGGGAACCATTCAAATAACCATTCCACGCAGCAAAGTTAACAAAGAAGTAGCTAAAAAAGCCGATTCGCTGCAACGCCAATACAGCATCGGCGTAAAAGGAACAGTTAAAAAAACAGAGCAGACTCCAAGAGGAGTAGAAATCGTTCCCAGCGAAATTCGAATACTAGGAATAGCTCAATATCCATTGCCCCTAGACGTGACAGGGCGAACTCCAGCGAAAATCGATGTGCGACTGGATGCACGCGTCCTCGACCTGTGTCGAGATGAGAATAGAGCTGTCTTCAAGATTCAACATGTTGCATTGGCAGCCGCACGGGAATTCTTGTCTGAGCAGGGCTTCATCGAAGTGCATACTCCTAGGATTATCGCTTCTGCCACTGAGGGAGGAGCCGCCCTTTTTCATGTAGATTATTTTGAAC
>QMYO01000365.1 GCA_003662715.1 Candidatus Bathyarchaeota archaeon
AATTTCGCGGTCACCTTTCATCCCAATACACCCGCAAATACACAAAAATAGCAACAGCGACATATAACCTTTTTGAATTACAAATTCCTAACATCGAATTTATGAAACTTTTTCTTGCATAAAACGTATACTCCCCCCCTCTAGAATTTTACAACGATAATTATTTGCAATCATTTCACTTTAACAAAAGTATGGGCTTGTATAGAAATCTATTTCAGTGTGGGAGATCAGGTTCACATACACGTTTATAATCCACGCTTTTTTAAGCAGTCTTCTACCTGCTTCTTTCATTGAGAAAGAGTGCGAAGCCCCCAGAGGTATTAATTGGTTGTTCCGATTTTTAGGTTGGAGTCTGATGTCGAAAATAATATATGCGACTTTTTGAATTTTATAGAAGTCTTACGGGTTCTTATCGTTGAGGATTGTTCTTGTTCGAGAGGGCTTGTGAGACTAAATTTCGGATTTAGGGTGAGTAATAAATGTATAGCCGAATGAAAGGGCTGAGAAAAAGTGTGGCTACTGGAATACTCTTCTTTCTATTTCTATCCATTATAGCAACTGCAATTAGTGTTCGACCAGTTCAAGCATCCAGCACTATCTATATTCGAGCCGACGGGACGATTGATCCGCCAACGGCCAATATTACTCGTGATGAACTCAACGTTACTTATACCTTTACCGATAACAATTATGATTCTATAGTAATAGAACGAGATAACATTATACTTGATGGCGACGGTTTTACTCTTCAAGCGTTAAATGGACATGGAATAGACATATCTGGTCGAAGTAATGTAACAATAAAGAATGTTAACATTGAAAGGTGCGGCCAGCAAGCATTATATGCTAATGGAATATACCTCGAGTATTCAGATGACAACACCGTTTTTAACGTTAGCATAATTAATACCCGAGGAGGAACCGCCATAGGTCTTTCCTACTCTTCTGGCAACAGAATACATCATAGCTTCCTGAAAAACAACGGCATACACCTTTACCAAACAATCGATAACATGATACACAACAACACCTTTGTTAAATCTATAATAGAACTCAAAGGAAACCGCGACAGAGCTTATTATAACAATTTTACAGAGGGAGAAATCAACCTTTACGGGAAATACAACAGTGTATATGAGAATCTGGTTACAAAAAGTAGGATGGAAGGCATATACATTGGCGGAGAATTTAACAATGTGACAAGAAACATCATAACAGAATGTGAATATGGGATTCTTCTTCGCGGTCATCATGGACACCTTTTACGGGGAAATAATATGAAAAACAATACCTTCAACTTTGGACTACTTAATGAAGGGGAATTAGAAGCATACAACGATGTAGATACTTCCAACACTGTTAACGGAAAACCCATATACTTTTGGAATGGCATTAGAGACGATACTGTTCCCTTGGATGCTGGCGTCGTAGTTCTTCGAGAATGCACTAACATTACCATAAGAGATTTAGATTTACGAAAAAATCTTCAAGGCATACTGTTTGTCTCTTGCCATAACTGTACAATCCTAAACAACACTATTACCGAAAACGCAAACGAGGGGGGAAATCCTAGAAGTGGAGGCATCGTTATTCAATGGTCATCATACATTGTTGTACACGAGAATAACATAACCCACAATAATGTTTTTGGGATTCGTATCTACAAATCTTGGAACAACACGATTTCCGAGAATTTTATTGCAAAAAATGATATAATGGGCGTCGACATTTTGGATTCCAATTATACAGTTTTTAGCGGAAACACTTTATCGAATAATTTACGTGGAATCAGACTAGGCTCCGCGTTCCACAACAATATAAGCAGAAACAGGATAATTGGCCCAGGTTTTTATGGAATTGAATTAAGTGCAGTGCATAATACCATAATTAATAATGACATCATCTACTATAAGGAAGGCATTGACCTTTACAGCAGATTTAACGAAATTATTGGAAATACCATTATGGAAAACTACGGAACAGGAGTATATCTTTCCTACGCTGAAAACAACACGTTTCATCACAACAACTTCGTAGACAATGCCGAGCATGTCACTTGGAACTATTATAGTCCCGGCTACGCCAACTCTTGGGACGATGGTTACTCAAATGGCGGAAACTATTGGAGCGGATACGAAGACAGGTATCCCAACGCGACAGAACTGGATAATTCAGGCATATGGGGCACACCTTACAATATCACAGAGGCAAATATTGATAATTACCCACTCATGACACCAACAAAACCAATAACAAGAAAATTCACCGCCTACAGCAACCTCAAAGTCGAAGTATATAGCAACTCTTCCATATCAGAATTCCAATTTAACGCCACAGACAAAAAACTCAGTTTCAACGTAACTGGCCAAGCAGGAACAAGAGGCTTCTGCAACGTTACCATTCCAGCAAATCTATTATGGGGCGACTTTTCCTTGTTCATAAACAATGTTCCTCTAATAGAAAGTATCAATTACACGAAAACATACAACGGCACACATCACATATTCCATATAGCCTACACTTATAGTGAGCAAACAATTGAAATCGTAGGAACTGAGGTGATCCCAGAATTCTCATCGACCATAATTCTGCAACTACTCATAATTCTCTCCATAATGGCCGTTATTTTCACAAAGAAATCTGCAAGAAGATCAAAAACCTAAACCACCAAACCCCGTTTTTCTAATGTTTCTCTTACAGAAGCACGTACATGTCCAAACAGCTAAATTTTACGCAAGTGCGGGGGGTGGGATTTGAACCCACGAACCCCTACGGGATAGCCGCCTCAGGGCTACGCCTTTGACCTGGCTTGGCAACCCCCGCTGTCTCTTGTTGTCTGGTTTATCTTCTAATTTGTGGTTGGAATTAAATCTTGCTTTAAGTTTTGCATGAAAGAGAGAAAAATAGGGTTAGATTAGACGGAAATCCTCTTTCACTGTTGTTAATACTACGTGAGTGTTGGTTCTTTCCACGTAGGGTAGTGCTAAAAGGCGTTTAGTGAATTTGCTTAGTTCTTCTCGGCTTTTAAATTTGGCTATTACGATGGCATCTACGAGACCTGTTACATCGTATACGCAGCAAACGTTTGGAAGTCG
>QMYO01000366.1 GCA_003662715.1 Candidatus Bathyarchaeota archaeon
TTTTCACAACATCCAACATTAACTTAATAAGAGAGAGGACAACTTGATGATTTAGAGGTTTGAAGGCTCCGGTAGTATAGCCCGGTCAAGTATGGCGGCCTCTCGAGCCGCAGACGGGGGTTCAAATCCCCCCCGGAGCACCAGAAATGGCAGCTGAGCCTTCCTGTCGGAAGGCAATTCATAGTTACCCTTCTGCTTGGCTTCAATTATTCGTTGGATTTCACGTTTTAGAGCGTTCTCGCAGGTTCTGCTTATGTTTAAGTCTAATTCTCGGGCTTTCCTCCATACATTTGGATCGATCCTTATCGTGACAAGCTTCCTCAAGGTTGACATCTCCTCCAACTGTATTTACAATTGTATTTACAGTTCTCCCTTTTTGTTTAGGGCAATAGCCTTATAAATTCACTTTCTCTTTTATTTTAAGGTGATCGGTTGAGGCTCTTAGGCTATATTATAGCTATACCGAGTTTTATATTGCTATCAACCTTTCTGATACTCGCAACCATTTTGGAAGCTACGTTAAAAGCTTGGCTCACCATGCTACTATTTTGTTTCTTATTTGTCACGGGTTCTTGGCTAGCACTCCGAAAACCAACCAAAAAATCATTAATCACATACATTTTAACCCTGATCGTAGCGTCCATAATAATATATTTCATTTGGATTTACATAATGGCATTATGGCTATTTAGTGGACCAATCTAAAATATTTCTATATTCGAACATCCGTCACTCCTCGACCTCACAGTCCTTCATCTCATAGTTTAATATCTTCATACCAAACAGTATCACCATTCTTGACATAATTTTTTAAATAGGTTCATTTTATCCAATTTTATGGGAGGATTATATTATGAGAACAAGTGGAAAAATAGGAAAGGCTGGAGAATTATTGGTTGCAAATGAACTTTTAAGAGAAGGATTAGATGTCTTCATTCCTCTGGTTGACACAGGGATTGATATCATCTGTCTGGTGGATCATAAACCTATTTTAATTCAAGTTAAGGAAAGCAGACTATATCCTGACGGGAGATATTGGCAGAGAATACGCAAGGACGCTCTGCTAAAAAACAAGGCTGACAACATGTTCTATGTTTTCGTCCTTAAGGCTGAAAACTACGTGAACTACCTCGTCTTACCTTCAACCTTCCTTTATGATAACTTAGAAAAATTGGATGTTGATAAAAAGGGAATGATAGATTTATACTTCGTCATTAAGAACGGGCATGTTAAGGAGACTCGTAAAAGCAATTTAGATTTAACGGAATTCCTAAATAACTTTAAACTATTAACAGAAGTAAGAAAATAAGACGGATTCACATTAAAAGTAAATATGACTAGAAGGAAGACCATTTTATTTCATTTAAGAAACTCTCTAAAACCAAGACTCTCCTAATCTCAAACCTATACAAAGAACGGTATTACATAAAAACAAAACAGCCCTTATATTCGATAGTTACGATATAGCAACATTCACATCAAGATATTTTAATCTCATAGTGGGTTATTTCTCCATCATCGTCGCTTATATGTAGTGTAAATATTCTATAACTTCTATTAAAATTGAAATATCCTAATATCCACCACTCTTTAAGCCGTTGGATAAATTCATTTCGAACAATTTCCAATGATTTTATTGTAGGATATCTTTGTTTCAAAAATCCCTTTACTATGCTTTCGATCTGGTCAATCCTAAAATTTGGTTTTCCCATTTAACTCCCTTGTATTTAAAATAACGCTGGAACATATAAAAATTTTGTTTAGCTCGTGGGAGTGAAGAATTGAAAAGAGAGGGGATAACTCGGAAAGGATGGTGATTTCGGCTTTAATGCACCTCTTAACGAGTGTTATGAAAACTCAATTGAACATATCTCGCTAAAGGAGCGACAAACCTCAGACATCAACGCCCACCAGCTAAACACGTACTAAGTAAGATTTTTAATATTTTTATCCGTTCCATCTTTACTTAATTGTTTATAGAATAATTTTTATGAATGGAATTAACTATTGATAATTAATGTTGGATGAAATATGGATAACGATAGTTGCTTCTGTAGCGGGTACAATAATAGGTATGATTATAGAAGCGGTCTCCGGCTTCTTCCGTAGAGTCTTTGTGCCTTTTATCTGTTACTTAATAGCTGATACTTGGATTATTGGATCGATGGAAATCCCTGGGGAGGAATTATCTTCGGGGATTAGCAAATTGAATGAAGAAGAAACTAAAGAAAGAATTATAATATCTGGGAAACTTTTTGGTGAGAAAGGAAATCAAACACTTACATCGGTTATGGAACTTTTTAAAAATAAGAATTATCAGCCATATCGAATTGTTGCAAGTAGAAAAGGGCATTCAGGATATTATGAATTGGAGGATTTTAAGTTTAACTCTGGTCGTGTGTGGCATTCATATAGAATGGTTCTCGTCAAGATCGGGACAACTTCAACTCTTAAAGAAGGTTATGAACTCAAGTCTTTCAAAAAGGTTCCTAATGACTGGGGTATCTAAATTATGGCACATTCATAACTTATTAGAAGGTTTCCTGATTAAAACTCACATATCCCAAGCTATCCTCCTAGAATTGATGAGTAGGCTTAATGAGTTTAATCTTATTGTTATATGTTATTGTTGTGGTTTTCCGTTTTTAGTTATTTTCGGAACACAGGCTTAAGAAAAACCGTTTTTCTCACGCATCTTCCATCTACTGTAATAAACTTAACAGAATTATGCAGTAATAGAGCCTCAACGGGTACTTGTTAAACCGTTAAATTTTTAACTTCTATTGTAATCTTCGATTTTTAGGCTTGGAAGGGCTTGGAATACGCTTACAATAACGTTACCACCTATAAGAGCAGAGGCGAGGGTTGCGTGGAAAAGGAGAAAATAATATTCTGGTTCTGGTTGGCAACCATAACCTTCCCACTATGGTTTTATTACGTTCTTAACTACAATACTAGGTTTGAAAATCCCTATATGTATCTAGTGAGTTTCTATGATATTTACTTTGTTTATAATCCGGGCTCTACATTAGCGTGGTTCATATTCAGCATGATCGTAACGGCTATAATGCTTATTACCCGAATTATCCAAAAAA
>QMYO01000367.1 GCA_003662715.1 Candidatus Bathyarchaeota archaeon
GATTCTGATTCAGCCACAGCTTCAGCGAGAACTTTTTTGGACTTATCAATGCTATTTCTTTGGTGGCGATGTCCCTTGGAAGATGTTGCAGGGATATGCAGGCAGCGATGAGATGTAGTAGCCTCTTCGTTGATTTTTCATCTAACCGTTCATCGATGTGTTGAAGGTTCACTTTGCTGGGCCCTATTCCCGCCAGAACCCCTAATCCACCAATCATGTTGAACATCCACAGGGCTGTGCCCATTATTTTTATGGCCGTGTCGCAGTCGGAGGCTTCACGCCCCTTTTTAATGAGGTTCTCCCGCCGCTTCTCTCCTATCGCTTCTTTGTTGATTTCTATCCAGTCGTAGTAAGCCTCGAACAGCTGCTTTCGAAACAGTCTGATGACGTCTTCTATGTCCATCTTCATCACGTCATTCAGAGTTCAGAGTATTTGCCTAACGTGAAAGCCTTGATTATGGCTTCTTCGAGCTGTGGCTTCCACTTTTGGTCTGGCGGATTCTTCCAGCCGATAACCGTTCCGTCAATGTCTATGGCTACCAATCCATAGCATTCACAAGCGTCGGCTACCACGAACCACATACCGCTTGTCGCCGTGGGAATGTGAATGACTCGAAAGTCTTTGCCTTCAATAGTTATGGTTTCTTCTCTACATTCTGTCATTTGTTCCACCCCAAAAAAAGAAGGTTAGGTGTTTGTTGGATATCCTCTCCTCACATTAGAGAGGCATCGAACCCCTGAATTTTCCATAGTCGTGTGCTGCCACACTCTCTACATTGCAGGTCGTTTTTTCCTCTTCGCTTATGTCGTGTCTGTTTCTTGCAGTATTCACAATAGGTTATTACGTCGTCGTCTGTCAGTTTTTTCACCCCCCAAAAAAAGTTAGGAGGATTGTTGAATGTACCTCGCCAACGAGAATCGTGGATGGTAGGGTTTTCCCACCTCATCGGACTTGGTTTCGCCTTCCAAGGTAGCACTAACGTAATATTCGAGTATGTGTTCTTTCTGGTATCGTTTCATCTGAGATTTCCACATATGAAAATCCGTGTCTGGAAAAAGTGGCCCCATCACTAGAGAATAGAGATGTTGCTTGTTCTCGTAATACGTCAACGTGTTATCTATCTCCTGATAGTCCAGCTCATGCTCATCGCAAAAACGTTTGAGTAACCATCGTTCAAGCGCATTCAAGTTACTTTCACCCCATTAAAAAAAGAGAGGGGTTGGCTAGACGCCCAGAATCTTAGCGGTTAATTCGCAAGCTTCTGAGTGTAGCTTCGCTATTTCCTTCCATTCCTTGATTAATCCAGATTCCCTTGCCGCCCGTGCCTCTGCCATCTTAATTAGCGCTACGTAGACGCCTCTAGCTTCACATACATCGCCAAAATAGGCTCTCATGTAAAACAGATCCATTGGGCTCAGTTGTTTCCCCCGCTTCTTCTTGAGCATGTCTCTTAGCCTCTGCGTGTTCTCCCTAGCTTCTCTCAATGAATACGTTCTAAGTTCTAGCTGTGCCATATTACACCCCAAAAAGAAAAAAAGAAGGGTTATTGACGTGTTTTCATGTAGCTCTGGAACGGAAACAATGTGATTTCGATTTCTCGGACTATTGCGCGCGCATCGGTCATCCACGCTGGAATATAGTCGACCACCCTTTTGTTCATCTCGTTTTTGATGAAGAACTGTTTAAGCTCCTCTACGGTTGGGTATTTGTGAATCCACCCGTGGATGTCGTAGTGGGCAATGCTTCCGCAGCACTGGTGTAGGAATTGATAGAAATAATGTGAAAGTATGGGCGGCTTGTCTTGGTCTGGGTTGTACAGAGTCCCCTGCTTCATGATTCTCCTCAGGTTTTTGAGTATCCGTTTCTTGCTCCACACGGCGTTGCCGTTCAAGTGAATGGTGGCTTTCAAGCCGTGCTTGTCTATCAGCTGCTGGATTATCAGCCTAGCCTTTCCCTCACTCATACGTTGGAGTCCTCGAACCTTCTTGAGGATTGCCGCTGCTTTCGTTATCTCTTTCTCGCTGCCATAATACGTTATCTTTCCCATGTTTACACCCCAAAAAAAGAAGTAAGTTAAGGATTTTGACTACGACATCCCTACACAACTAAGTTAAGGTTTCCCTTATTTCGAGCTATCGTTATGTCGAGGTCTGCGTCCTCCATCAAAGCGTCAACGAACAGCGTTTGGAAGGCTTTAGCCCACTTCTGTGCTTTAGCGAGATCTCGCTGCGTGGCGTAGAACTCAAGCTCTACGTCACCCGTCTTGTCAACTATTTTAATGCGCAACCTCAAGCTGCAAAAACACCCCAAAATTCTCTGTTAAGCGTTCATGCTGCCGCGCCCCTTTTCCTACCGACAAGTCGCCTCGTTCGGCTGGGTGCATCAAACCCACTCGCAAAGGCGAGAACTCTACAAAAGATTGATTCCCCGACTAAAAGGAACTATGTTTAGCTTGGGGGTGGTTGTTCCTTATTAGTCTTTGGGGGTGGTTTTGTAGAGCATGAGGTTTGACGTAAAGAGGCTTCTGTCTTGTGTTTTACACCCTACACTCTTCTCTTACGGCTACCCCGCCAATTGCCTCGAGAAGAGCCTCAACCATGACTCCCAACCTTTGGGTTGAAAAGTCGGTTTCGTGCTAAGCGGTTTCTCTATGCTGAGGGCTTCATTGGGGATGGTGAGATTTCCCAAAGCTCAGCGGTCATCCCTCAACATAGTCCTTTGCGGGTAATCGCATAAACGCTTAGTCGCTGTCGTGGGCTTTTTCCCTAGCTCCAGCTACCGCTGGAAAATCGTTTCCGTAGGATAAATAAAAAAAGATGGCTACGTTGCTCTAGGACACAACTTACACAGGTTCACGCCCTATCTTCACGTCTGAAGCAGGCTACCCTTTATGGTAACTTTTCGTTCATAGCGATTCCCTGTGGTGCTTTCCCGCAACGTGACCGCTTGACTTTTCTCCAGCCTACTCATTCAGGTTAGCCTTTACACTACCCTATTTTTCCCTTTTCCCATTAAAACCCTCGGCTAACCAGAATCTTCGAGTAAGACTTTTAGAGAAGCCCACGAGTAAGTAGCCTTATGTCTGCCC
>QMYO01000368.1 GCA_003662715.1 Candidatus Bathyarchaeota archaeon
GCTCTAATTTCAAGTAAAGTTAGAAAACTTCAAACTGGAATTTTAAACATTAACATGCTAGCCTTCCTAGCCGGAATTTTATGTCTCATCTTCTTAGCTTTTCAAGGAGGAGTAGTATAATGTTCAGCCTACCATTAGACATACTTCTCATATTCACCGTTACAACTCCGATTGTGGGATGGATTGGGTCGAAACTTCATTCAAAGAAAATTTGTGGAATTTACACGGCGGTTGGCTTAGTTCTTTCAGGCTATGCGCTTCTCAATGTTTCTGCTCAAGTTCTGCTAAATCCAATAACTATCCCATTAGAGGAAAGTCTTTTTCAGTCATGTTTAAGAATTGACGCCTTAAGCGTCTTTATGGCTTCAATCTTCATTTTCTTAGGTTTTTTCGCTTCGATCTATTCAATTAAGTATATGGAAAGGGACTCCGGGACTTCGCTTTACTACACTTTGTTGTTAGCCATGATCAGCGGAATGATAGGAGTGGTATTTGCAGGAGATTTCTTCACGCTTTTCATTTTTTGGGAACTTATGTGCATAACGTCCTACGTGCTTGTAGCTTTCAGAAAAAAGCACTGGGAACCAGTCGAGGCCGGATTGAAATATCTTGTTATGAGTTCAGCTGGAAGCACTGCAGTACTCTTTGGACTTTCAATTCTTTACGGTCTAACTGGAACATTAAATTTCGTTCAAATTTCAGAGATGCCAACAGTTACCTCAAACGCTTGGAGTTACGTTAGCCTAGCATTCATTCTAACGGGTTTCGGAGTAAAAGCCGCTATTTTTCCGCTTCATATGTGGCTTCCAGATGCTCATCCAGCTGCTCCCACTCCAATAAGCGCTCTTCTTTCAGGAATAGTCATCAAAACAGGGGTTTACGCAATAATTCGAAGCTTGTTTACAGTATACTCTCCAATAAACTTTTCCTGGCAAATTGCCTTGATAGTGATATCCATTTTAACAATGAGTTTCGGAAACTTGGCTGCACTTTTACAAGATGATATTAAAAGGCTTTTGGCTTACAGCAGCATAGCTCAGATAGGCTATATCTTATTCGCTGTGTCTACGGCTACTACACAAACAGCTGTAACAACTATGAGTTACGGCTTAACAGCTGCTCTCATGCATGTTATAAATCACGCTTTGATGAAGGGACTCCTCTTCCTTTGCGCTGGAGCCTTCATTTACAGAGCTGGGACAAGAAGCCTAAGTGAACTGGCAGGAATAGGCCACAAAATGCCCATAACAGCCATAATGTTCACAATTGGAGCCTTAGCCATATCGGGGATTCCACCATTAAACGGTTTTGTAAGCGAATTCATGATAGTTTATTCCGGCGTTAACTCAGGAATCCTAATTCCAACAGTTATACTTCTGATAAACTTTCTACTTAGCTTCGCCTACTACCTCCGCTTAATAAAAATAATTGTCTGGTCAACCCCAGCCAGCAAATTAAGTAAAGTTCATGAAACACCAGTTTTGATGCTTGTCCCCATAATACTATTGGCTTTAACATGCATAATAATCGGGATTTATCCATCTCCATTCATAGACTTCGCTAGCAAAGCTGTGAAAACTCTCTTGTAGAAAAATGAATTCGCTTACAAAAAGCGGATTTAAACTTCCCACTTTTGAGAAAAACGTTTTGTATAACTTTAAGTTAATTCTTGTGTGGTAAATGTGATGCGTTCCTCAGTGAAAAAAGTGGTCTCTACCTTTTTTACGGTATATTTTATTGTTTTGCTTATTTTTCGTTTGTTAGAGTGACATATGCGGGTTTGGTTGGGCGTTGCAGTTCCTATAATAGTTAGTTTTGGATTCTTCGGATTGCTTATGGCGTTCCGTCCGCAAGCTATTAAGTCTAACCTAAGCAAGAAAGAACGCATAATATTCTCATCACTGTTTTTAGGCGTATCAGTAGTTTTTCTAGTTCTTACCGTTTTAATGATTATAGGCATCCTGCCCTACCCTATCTTAGACATAGAATTCGACTCTGACTAAAACGTATAAATTAACAGCGGAATAACATTAAATCTGGTGCTCCGGCCGGGATTTAAGCATAAATTACCGGTAAATTCATTTTTTAATGTTCTAGCTTTGAAGTGAGTTATGGTTATGCTACTATTTCGTTGTTTGTTGTACGATATAAATTGTTCTTAATCCTCTTAACGCTCTCTCCTACCGCTCTCTCTATTATCCATCGCGGCATTATATTTTATCTAATAAACTTCTGTTCTGTCACATTATTTCTGAGAGTTTTTAAGGCGGCGGCGTATTCGTAAGGATTTTAAAAATAACTAAAATATTGTTTAACATCTCTAAATTAAGTTGGTAAAATCAATTACTTTAAAATATTTTACATTCTCGTCTAGCTTATCGGTTTCGCTTTAACAATATTTAAAGAAGGTCATACATAAACTTAATTGGGAGCATGCTCTTCCTGTGGTCTCTGAAAGAGATAAAGTAAAACCCCAGAGCCATACACATATTTAATGGCCTCACGCAAAAGTTGGCTATCGGCATATCCGCCAAGCTGGTGCTAATTATCTGCATATCTAAGGCGTGAATGAGTCCACTAGCTATCCAATCCATATAGGTAATGTTCCAACTATCAAAGATTTTTGACATTATCTGGCTTGCGCAAGCCCGGCTACTCCAATACGATTGTCCAAAACAGCGTGCGCTCGTTAACTTCGACCATCAGCCTTGTCCTGTCACCATCAATATTCAAATTATTAGCTTGTTTAGATACAAAATCATCTTTGGGTAAATCTATTTCGCTATCTTTTCCATAAAATCATAGTTAAAACCTTTTTCTTCGGAATCCTTAGCAGAAACTAATTTTACGATAAAAACTGAGTTCAGCGTGCCCACAAAAATCAATTTAACCACCAAAGTGCAAAGAGATTCTTTCCAATTTCTATCTCCATTCAACGGTAAAATCTATCCATAATTTACCCTTAAAAAGATTTGTTATATTTTTATTTTAGTATAATTTATATAACAAAAATACGCCCTACCCAAATTCGTCCTCTATACTTTCCGCATGCCCAATTTCAGCCCAATTTATGGAATATAAC
>QMYO01000369.1 GCA_003662715.1 Candidatus Bathyarchaeota archaeon
GGCACAACAATGGAGAGGTAAAGTTCAAAGAGAGAATTGGGCAATATCAGCCCGACGTTTACATTAATAATCATAGGATAAAGATAGTCGCGGATGAGGTTACCACTGAAAATATTAGTTCGATTCGTGAGAAGACTAAAAAAGTTGCAGATTATATGCGGGGGCTCAACGCTAATGTTGGATACGTAATTATACCGAATGCTGGTGTAGATTCTGAGGCATTAAGAGAAATAAAACGAACTGTTCCTGAACAGGGTCTCTACGTAGTGCGGTTAACGGAGTATGCTGTTCATCTACAAGTCTGGTATGACATCGCCACTACAGGCATGATTGATACTGGCACATTAGTCGAGAAAGGACATAACTTTTTACAGTTGTTAGAACCAATTTTCGAAGAGTTTCTAGCAGTTGTGCAAAACTTGGAGCAACGAGATGAAAGAGACTTTAAGTATAGACAGAATCGTTATAAGGAAATAAAATTTTTCCCAAGCAAAATCCTTGAAGCTGTTGAAAGAGGCGCTTCTGATTTTTCTGATGTGACTCTTCAAACTAAAATTGTGGGATACAACAAGCCAAAAGGTGGAGGGAATTGACGGAGCTATCATTTATACAAACGCCAAACACGCTTAATGTAAGAAGCCAAACGGGGGCTCGGAGTTGCTCCTATGACTCTGCCAAATTTTTAAAGTTTCTAAGGGTTTGTGGATGGAGAAGTGAATATGAAAGTGTTAATGCTCTTCTTAAACATCTTTGGCGTAAATCAAGAAGCGAAGCCTCCAGAAAGGCGTATCTAAGGCAAATATACCTACTCTGCTCTTCCACCAGTTTAACCCCAGACGAACTTATCAAATTACCTAAAAAGAAAATTGAGGAAATAGTTCAAGACTACGCTGACCAATACAACGACGGTAGACACAGCATAAGATACGTCAACAACATAATCCATCTACTCAAAGGATTCTTTAAGGCAAACGGCTTTAAAAGGTCTAATACATTAGAAATCGAAAGCCACTACATGCCATCCAGATATAGGAAAAGACCAGAATACATTCCCAAAAAACATGAAATTTATGCTATGGCTGACTCTGCCTGCTCGCTTCGAGACCGGGCAATAATTCTAACGTTGTATAGTAGTGGGCTGAGGAATACTACGTTGAGGGCTGTTCTCTATAGGGATGTTGAAGAAGAACTAAAAAGAGGAATTGATAACGTCATGATCCCAGTGTATCCAGAAATGAAACTTGTAGAACCTAACGCATGCAAAAACAACATTCCCTACTACACCTTCATCTGCGATGAAGCAACACAAGCGACTAGGCTTTACCTACGTGAACGTGAGGAAAAATATGGAAAAGTCATGCCTAACGAGCCGCTTTTCGCCTCTGATTACAATCAAGTTCCAAGAGAGGAGCGAGATTCAAAAATAATGAGCCCAAGACAACTTCAAAAGGTTGTGAAGCAAGCTGCGAAAAGAGCCAGACTACCTCAATGGCAATACGTCACACCTCACTGCCTACGCAAGGCATTTGAAACCGTACTCCACAGCGAACTCATTGACGGCGGACGCTTAGATCCAAAAATCCAAGAATTCTTTATGGGACACATACTGCCAGGAAGTGAAGACGCATACTTCAATAAAATGGATGTCGAATACCTACGAGCCGAGTACTCTAAACTAAACTTTGGAAGAGTGGTTGTTGAGAACAAGTTCAAAATCCTGCGGATGGCTGTAGCAAGAGCCTTCGAGGGCACTGGCATAGATCCTGATAAAGTTATAGAGGAATATGTTCGAATGCGACAAGACAACATCAAAGAAAAGCCTTAAGCGTCTGCTTCGATGAGCATGAATGTTGAAGCTTTAGGGATAATTGTTGAATCAGAAGAAGACCATAATATGCTATTAAATAGATTAGAGGAGATTTTAAAATTACTTCATATAATGTAGGAGGCTTGTTTGTTTGGGCTTTACAGATTTCTCTGCCGAAGTATTAAAACCAGTAGTGCTTCCACTATCGTTATTTGGCGTTGTTTTTTGTTGTACAGAAAAATAGCTTATCAGGGATGTTCGGTCTGTTATAAGTGACCCTTTTTCCTTTTTGAACTTTTCCGTCTTACTTTCAAGGCTTTTAGATGGCTTTTCCTCTTCTTTAATGTTCTCTTGCTTAGGCTGGTTTGTCAAAGTAATTTGAGGCATTGATGATTGATTTTGATCCCGTTTTTCTAAAACAAGCTGAGGCGTAACAGTCGAAGTTTGTGTTATCACAGCTTTTCTCCAAACCACAACCTTACCCGAAGGCAAAGTTGCCTCAAAATGCCAACCCTGCTGCAAAAACGACTGAAGCTCATCCTCGGTGATTACACGTTCCTCCTTCTCAACACGCATAACGGGCTCAAAATTCATTCGAGCATACTTCTGGCGCATCACCTCAATCTTAGTTTTATCGTAATATGTATCTTGAACCCCTGGCAATTCATGTCCAAATAAAAATTCTCTATCTTTCACGTCAAGTCTGACGTCTTCAGGCTGATCTCGAAGGAAACCTTCAAAGGTTTTTCGTAAGCAATGAGGACTGACAAATTTCCAGAGCTCAATTCCAGCCCTCATAGCCGCATCTTCTTTGACTATCTTCTGTAATTCACGCGGAGATAGGATTGTCATAAGTCTTTGGGCTAGTGGCAACCTTCGGTTTTTTGTGTGGAATATTGGCTGATCATCCTTTAGTGAGCCATACTTTTCCTCCAATTCTTTCAAATATAGGCGGAGAAGTTCTGTAACTACTGGAGGGATGAAAGTGTAGTAGATCACATTGTTTTTGCAAGCGTTTGGGTCACGATTTTTCATGACTGGATGAACAACCAACGCTAAGCAATTTAACCCCTTTTCCAGCTGCTTTTTTATTGTGTACTCTTGATACAAGGGCTCCGGATATTTCTCATTATAAACAAGAGCTCTAAGCGTGGAATTTCTAAGTCCAGAATAGATTAACATCAATATCATAAGTCTGTTACGCAGGCTTCCGGCAACATCCGCCATCTTTAACGCTTCAGCCAAGGTTGGGATGTAC
>QMYO01000370.1 GCA_003662715.1 Candidatus Bathyarchaeota archaeon
CCCATCGATTTGCTGCTCTAAAAATTGCAAAATGTGGGATGTTAAGCCAAGCCCAAACGAATACTTGCCCAAGAGGTGAGTGGGGACCTTTAGCAATGAAAATGGAAATCAGCATGGAAATAGCGAAGAAAATTGTGTAGCGATTTCTACGGATTAAAAGCACACAGTAAGCAAGTAGGAATATACCAAAAAGAAGACTGTATAGTGGAAAGTCTGTTACACCTATCTGAGAGTAAACGTCTAAAATGTTAACATACCCCCAGCTTTCTACAGCCCTCAAAGTGAAGGCGTCTGTTATGTTTGAGTAACTACATGGATCAGCATCTTCTAATGGATACTCGTAAGAAGGGTGAAAATATGGTGACCTAATATTCATAAAGAAAGGAATTAAAAAGAACGCAGAAAACAAGAAAACAAGCAATGCAGAAAGTAGAGACACTTTAAGAAAACGCAGAAAACGAATTTTCACAGTCTCCGTCTTTGTCGGGTATAATATAAAAAAAACTACAAAAAGTATTAAGAAAACTCCATAAATCACTATACACTCAGGATGAAAACTCGTTGCAAAAAGACTAATAGTTAAAGATAGCAAAAGAATATCTCTAAGTTTACCTGTTTGCAACGCCTTATTTAACACTATAAAAATTAATGGAGCTAGGGCGTAGCTGAAAACTATGTCAACATGAGCTTCTGTTAACTGAGAAAAAAGCCACTGATTTAAGATGTAAACTAAAGAAGCAGCAAGTGATGCAGCATGAACCCGTGTGTGGCGATAAGCAAATATATACATGGAAAAGCCAGCGGTCAAATAGGATAAGAACATAAATGTCTTAACAGTCCAAGAAGGATCTCTAAAAATAGAGTATAGTAGCATTAGGAAAAAGTCCATAAAATTTATTCCTTCAACAAAACCAAAAGAGTAAGGACGCCACATTAACAACCATCTAAAATCTTTACCATACAAATAAGCTCTTGAGATAAAACCGAGAACATCGCCTCCTCCGGGCCATTCGTCAGTAAATAGGAAATTTCTGAAAATTACAGTAGCAACTGCTACTATCACTAAGAGATTTAGAATGACAAATTTGTTTTTTAGCATAACGTTCTTTAATGTTCTAATTCGAAGCCTTTCAGAAAATGCATATAGCAGATGGGAAAAAACCCCGAGAAAATAAGCTATAAATTCGAACAGTTTCATCGTGACAAAACCTATCATTGACCCCAAGCTGTTAAAGGCTAGCCAAACATCATTAAGAGATGTTAAGCGTATACTGAAATATCTTCTAATAGTGCCAGCCGGGTCTTTCTTTATAAGAGCAGGAATCGTTCCACCGTAGTAGTAAGCTTTAGACAAGATTTTACTCATGGAGAGCATGTCTTCAAAATGAAGTATTTCATAGCCTATTTTGCCGATTTTGTAATTTTTTTTCTTTAACCTTTGAAGAAAATCAAAATCTTCCCCGCATACTAGTTTTTCATCGTATCCGCCCACATGCAAAAACGCGGTTTTTCTGAAAAAACGTGGAATTTCGATGAATTCGCTGTGAATAGACAATGATTTTTTCTCTTTTTTCCTCCACTCACTTAGCAGACCTTGACCGACGTATTCTTCGGGTATAGTCACCGCGTCTATGTTTTCATGTAAACATAATTTTACACACGCCTCGATAATCTTAGAATTCAATGCCATATCTGAGTCTATAAATAAGAGAAAATTGCCATGAGCTTTTTTTGCTGCATAGTTTTTGGCTTCGCTTCTTTCGCCATCCAAAAGAAAAACTTTGGCGCCTAGTTCTTTAGCTATCTGCGTTGTTTTATCCCTGCTGTAACGGTCAACAACTAATATTTCGATTTTGTTGTAGGTTTGCTTTCTGAGAGATTCTAAACATCGCCTTATATTGCTTTGCGAGTTATAGGTGGGTATTATGACCGAAACAAGTGGCTGTTTGTTCAGTTCCTTCACCGAAGCCTCCTCATTAGCGTTTGCAGGGGCTTTGTTTATGAATTTTCCTTCAAAAATTAAACAATATTCAGAATCGGACTAGAAATAGAGATTATTTTCTAAAAAATCTGAATTTTCTAGGAGCTTCACTTTTTTCACTAATGGCATACACTTCGTGCAATTCAAACTTAGCTCCGCAGCCTTTGCATTGAACATAGGCGTTATCACGTTTAAAACCAAGCCAAAATCCTGAAACAGATTTACATTTAGGGCACATTTTAAAACGGGATGCTGCTTCTTCAATTTCTTGAATTTTCAAGCCTTCTCTTTCTCCACGAATATTTACTTCAACTAGAAATTTAATCATTTTGGTATACCAGCCAGAAATAGAAGGCAAACGGTTATTAGCCATAAAATATCATGGTCAATGAGATGTAAATGAAAGTGCAAAGTTTCGTTGTAGGCGCATTTTTTACGAACTGTTACGTTATAACTTGCGAAGAAACAAGAGAAGCCATTATTGTTGACCCCGGTTTTGATGATAAGAGAGAAGCGGAAAAAATCTTCAAGATTGTTGAAGAAAACTCATTGAAACTGAAGTACATTGTGAATACTCATGGACATCCAGACCACACGTGTGGAAACGGAATTGTTAAGGAGAAATTTGACGTGCCAATCTTGATTCATGAATTTGATGCGCACATGCTTGGAGAAACGAGTAGAGGAATTGCTGGTTTTTTTGGTTTCAAAAATTTTTCTCCAAAGGCTGACGTGTTATTGCATGATGGAGATACCATTAAGTTTGGAGAGTTTGTTCTAAAGGTTATGCATACGCCAGGCCACAGTCGAGGAAGCATATCACTTATAGGTGAAAAAGAAGTATTTAGTGGAGACACTTTGTTTATGGGTTCTATCGGAAGAACGGATTTTCCAGAAAGTTCTGAAAGGGAGATGCAACAGTCTTTAAAAAAATTGGCATACTTGCCAGACCATTTTGTTGTTTATCCAGGACATGGCCCATCAACAACTATAGAGGAAGAAAAAAGCAATAACCCTTTTTTAACCGCATTAAATTTATAGCGCGTCTTTAAACAGGTCTTCTTCTCTTGAAATTTGAAGATCG
>QMYO01000371.1 GCA_003662715.1 Candidatus Bathyarchaeota archaeon
CTTACGTTGAGCCAGACGGTGACGTTGAATTTGTCGCCTACACTCATGCCGGTAGCGTCAACAATTGAGGGTTCAATCCACATGGAATCAGATGGATGAGGTTCAAGAGCAGACAATAATAGGTGACTTTGAGGGTTTGTAGATGTTAAATTCGCACTAGTAGAGTTCTGGTAGTAAACTTCAACTGTAAATGTTTCGCTACGTTCTCCCTCGTTTCCAACTGTTACGTTGATGTTGACCAGCTGTCCCACGTAGACTTGCTGAGGACAGGTGGACACGTCTAAAACAGCTATGTCACTTTCAAATGGAGTGAAAATTATGGTATCGACATAGTTTAGGTAGGATAGATCTTCAGCAATGATATGGTTGACGCCATTTGATATACCTACAGTAGCTGAAACAGCGCCGTCACTATATGCGTAGTTAAATTGGATTTCGCCGTTAATGCATAGAATTGCCTCAAAATGGGCGATGACACTTGAACCATAAGCGCGAACATACCAACGGATGCCCACATGCGTTGAATTCTCCCATATGTAAATGTCGTATGGATCGTATGTCACCCAGTCATCCCATGCCGGCGCAATTGCCAGTTTACCAGCCAACGCAGACATACTGTTATCCCAGCTGCTGTCTGGCCCCATGAAACTTATTAGACCGTTGCTTGAAATGTATACGACCCGATACTTGGCACCATAGAACGGAAAGTCAAAGGGCAAGGAGTATTCCCAACTGTAGTCGTCAGCATGCCACCCCATTGGAGCGCCGCCGCCTATCCATTCATGCGGAAGATATAGCTTTCGATAAAAGAAGACATGGGTCATTATAGTCACAATGTTATTTGTTATATCTTCCTCTTCTGACACAGGCGGAGAATAAGCAGTTATGTTATAGTTTCCAGTTCTCGTCGGAGTCCAGAGATAACTGATTGTGTAGCATTCCCCGGTCAGCAGTTGAGGAATCCTCGTGGAGTTAACTACAGTACCGTTAATCAACAAAAACAGATCCACATCAGTCTCGTTACTCAACCCTCGGTTACAGACAGTCACGTTCAGTAGTGATGAGTCCCCAAGTTCAAGATAGTCTGGGGCATCTAGGGTCACAGTCAGCTCATGCTCAACAGGCATCGCTACAAAGGCAATGGCGTTCTCCCATAGTTCCACAGCGTCAAGCTTTCCGTCGCCATCCTCATCGTAGCGAAACTCGCTCACAAGAAAACTCATGAGCACAGTTCTGCCACCATTGCCTACCACTATAGCCGCGTAGCCTGTTGTCGGTGATGATGTGAAACCCGCTATTGGAATTCCGGTGGTTGCTCTCACATGATCTCCGTCGTCACTATATCCCTCTATACAGGATACGAGGTCGCCGACCGTGTTTGGAGTAGTAAATATTGGGTGTGTTGGTATCCATCGGTATACTGGCTCTGGATAATACATGTCTGAGCTCCATTCAACCCCAAGTGTGCTCCAGAGGGTTGTAGGTTCCGAATGAGACCCGTCAATATCAAACGTACTTAAAACAAGGAGCCCTCCGTTAAGCACGTATTCCTCTAGCTCATCCCAGTTGTTTCCGAATGTGTAGTAATTGTTGTGACTAACGATCACTAGGTCCCAGTGTTGAGTTCTTAGCGCGTTAACGAATCCATAAGGATCATCTGAGTAGTGTGTATAGGTGATGCCCAAATTATCCAGTGCAACTATAGGATACCTTTCTGAGGGAGACACTACATAATCGTCCGTGTAGACGAGAACTTTCTCAACAACAATCTCTCTTACGAGGACCATTTTCGTGTCAACGTTGTTTAATGTGAACTCCTCGTCAAGCACCGGTGAGGCAGAAGCAGTCACATTATAAATCCCCTCAACGGTTGGAGTCCACAGATAGCTGATTGTGTAGCATTCCCCGGCTAGCAGTTGAGGAATCCTCGTGGAGTTAACTACGGTGCCGTTAATCAACAGAAACAAATCCACATCAGTCTCGTTATTAACCCCCATATTGGAGACTGATGCGTTCAACAATGATGACTTGCCAGGTCTAAGAAGTGACGGAGCCTCAAGACATGCGATGAGTTCGTGTTCTGGTTTTTGGTAGCGGGACCATATTATAGCGTTATAAAGCAGTTGCAAGTGATGGCGGTAATACGAGGGCACTATTTCCAGCCATGGAGAAATGTACACTAAGCCCCTACGCACTACTATAGCGCTTTCCTGATAATGCCCAAAAGCAAGATACTCGCCGTCTACCAACTCGTTTTGATCCCACCTTCCGTCACTTGGGAGCGCTGTAGCCACTTGCGAAAATACCAGAGGATTCGGCACATTAACAAACAAAGGGTGTGTTGCATTTATTAGGTGTAGAAGATCAGTCCCGGTTACACCCCACATTATAGTTTCGTCCAGCCCAAGCAACGGGGCAAGTTTGTTATTGTTAGGAACATAACGATAGAATGTTCCAGCAGTGACTACTAATCCGTGTCCTTCATAAACATATTGGGTTATCGCCTCAATTTCCGAGTCCGCGAACTCCCATCCCGCGGATGGATCGCAAGCGCATGATATAATTAGAACGTCAGCTTCAGTGGCGGCGATATCTTCATAGGTTATATCCTCCTTATTTAATGTCGTATAGTCGATGTAAATCATGGTGTCGCCGAATAAGTACCATTGGTTCATTAATACCTGCCAGTTAGTGATTATCTCGCCGATGACATTGCCCGCAGAATGTAACACCACGGCTTTTACTGGAGTCCCAACATAGATATACTTCGAAAGCATGTTATTCTCTATGCTTGTTTCTCCTGACACTGGCATCACATAAAGTGTAACACTATACAAGCCCTCGACGGTCGGACTCCATGTCAAACTAACGATTGCCAAGCCCCCGCTCGCTAAGAATTCTATCTCCACGGAGTCTACCAAGGTACCGTTTGCCAAGAGCTGTACTTCTATACTGGCTTCGTTGTTTTCCCCAAAGTTGAGTATAGTAGCATTTATGGTCGCTGATGCTTCCGGTTCCACATGAAGCGGAGTCTCCCACCCATAAGCTATAAGTTCATGAGC
>QMYO01000372.1 GCA_003662715.1 Candidatus Bathyarchaeota archaeon
ATTTTCAACCGAGAAATCAGGGCGCCCTATCTCAGCCCAGCTGAGTTGTTATGTCATTTCAAAAGAATATATTGACCACGTGCTTTCATCAACCTCATCTAGTGGAAACGGGTCTGTAAGCGTTACTATTCCGAACTCAGAAAATGGTACAGCGCTCCTAGTGTCTTTTGCAAAAGCGGAACCTAGGATGGTAGCCTTTAACGTTTACCCCTTTAGCCATAATTCCTCAGCACCTAAGCCTAACGGAACTTTCATGAGCCTAAGTCCACTGAATTACACTTTAAACGTGTCCTTTACGTATCCAACCGAAGAAGTTTTGATGACACAAGCCTTTACTTACGGCTACAATTTTGAAATGACGCAGATTAGTGGCGACAACCAAACAGCAGAATACAGTATTCCTCACCTTTTGGATTCAAGCCCAATGATACTGGTGCTCACAGGCTCTAATGGTTCATCAGTCTTTGCTGAGTGGGCAGCATATCCACAACTGCCCATAGCGATGGGTTCTGACCTAAGCGGTTTAGGCGCGGCTTCAAAAATCGTTTCATTCACTTTCATTGTAACAGTGAACTCCGCGCTCTATAGGTGTACGATAAAATTTGCGGGGGCAGAATAGTGATGGTGTTTAATAAAAAAGGGCAAATTAGGATGCTGGAAGCTTTCTTAGCAGTTTTGGTTATACTCTCTACTTCAGTCTTTTCCATAACGCTTTCTCCAACAACAAATTCTGATAATGAAAAATTGTTGGCGACTTTAGGAATGCAAGTTTTAATGGAACTCGATAACAACGGCACCCTCGGAAACTTCATTGATGAAAGAAACTGGACAGCCGTCAGAGCGTCTATTGAAATCCTATTGCCTACAGGCGTTTCATACAACGTCACCGTATATGATGACACGATGAATCAAATCAATGATTCCATTATTTCTAACGGCTTAAAAGGTCAAAAAATCGTTTCTGTCGAATATCTTTGCGCCAGCCAAAGTTCAGAGGTTCACTTCTATCTGGTCCGCTTACAGTTAGCATTTGTCAGGTGATAATATAGATGAGTAGAAGAAATAATTCAGGGCAAGCGCTTCTGCTTGGTGTTCTCCTAATAGCTCTGTTATTGCTGTCTGTGGAACTTTATGTTTACGAGGTTGGAAAAGCAATAGATACCGCAAACTCAAATTCTTTCAGCGACTCCATCTTCGCTGTTAGACTAGGCTCCAGACATGTTGTAATCGGATCATTAGCAAACATTTCTCAGGGAGGGGCAAACCAGAATCTTGAACTTAACCTAGAAAGCTGGTCTTCTTTTGTAGGTAAGCAATATCAGTTTGGAAAGCACATTCTAAACTTCACCGTTAGAGAAGCATCTCCCTACTCATCTGGCATTTGGATTTCTTGGGGAACAAATGGCTCAGGTGTTTCAGGAGCATACGCGAACTTCACCCTCAAATTGTTAGATCGAGGCATAGAAATCAACCAAACATACGCAATAAACGTAACTACAACCCTTTCAATTCAAGGGTCATACAGCGTAATAGGAGGCAACACTAAACAAGTCAACGTTACCTCCAACCTATTAAATGAAGGAGCTCCTGCCCTTGCCAAAAACCTCACGGTATACTATAATAATTCAAGCGATTGGATTGTCCCAGGGTCTCAGAATAACTACACCATCATAGATTATGGTAATGGAACATATTTCATGTCATTTATTGCAGATATTCCATCTGAAAATGTAGAGGTATCTGTGCATGTTTCTGACCTGAGGGATATAACCGTTCAAGCCAATGTCACATGCACCGAAACATAAAGTATTCTTCAAAAACAACCAATAACAAAACAATAGATTTATTTCTCTAATATTTCATCAATTTTTCCAGTAACCTCAATGGTTACATGAACATACAATACACGATAGCCTAGTTCTTTTGCACGTTGGACCAGTTCTTTTTGAGCTTTAGATAGTAGAGATTTATTTGCCTTCACTTCTATCACGTATTCTTCTCCATCCTTTTTTGCGTAATAGTCAAGGTTCACTCCTTTGAGTAATGGTTTACGTGTTTTCTCAAAAAACTTTAGTAATTCATTTTCATAACGATTCACTATCTGATCCCGATAACGCATAAGTTTTTTCCATTTCTTACCTCGCCTACATCGTTTAGGATAATGTTTTTCACTCTCCCTTTCTGTTATATCTCGAGATTTCTTACCTCTAGATAGCCATCCACACTCAAAACATGCTTCTGAACCACAATAGTTGAATCTCTCAATTTCATATCCCTGTTTCTTTAATCTTGCTCTGGCTAGACGTTCTGCAATATAACCAATAAGATTCCTAGCTTGCTTGTCCAAGTAAATTTTATCCATTCGCCATTCCTTTCAGTAAATATTCTTGGGGTCTACGATATAAAGCAATAGACGAAACATAAGTAGGGTAACACTGATAACTCCCATCGAATAATGAAAGACACCTTTTAAGACTAAAAGTGACTTCTTACTATTCTAGAGAAATATATTCCCACTTATTTTTCTCACTAATCCATTTCTCTTCAATACCTTTTAGTTTACCGTCTTGCCAGTCCTTGAGACACTTCTGGCATAATGGCATAAATTTCTCTTCTTCATCAGAGCATTCCTTCAAATCAGTTTCAATCCGCTCAATATCTGAAACAAGTCCCTTACCTATTTTGACGATTTTTTCAATTTTATTACAGTTATAACATTTCATGAATAATTTTCTCCTTTAATATAAGTGAAGTTCCTTTCATAAATCTTTAGTGTAACTTAAAATGAATATTTCCTAGGTGTGCAATTTGGGATTAGATACTGAATTGTTAGATGACAAGCAAATGTTCTATCGAAATCTGCTTGCTGGACACTTTCATAAGGATTTGATTAGGGTTATATTAGAGGAATCTGGATACGAGGTGTACCCTTATGGATATGAGAGTTTCCTCACTTCTCTAAAAATAAAATTTGAGAAAGGTGAGATTGAACCGACAGAGATCTCTAAAAAGATTAGATCTACACCAGACCTTTTAGTGTTTAATCCTGAAAACGGA
>QMYO01000373.1 GCA_003662715.1 Candidatus Bathyarchaeota archaeon
GATTCCAATGAAAACTCTAGGCTGAGGCTTTTACTAGATGAGATTTTTGGACCTGAGAATTTCAGGAATGAAATAGTTATTCGCCGAACAGCTAAGCACACGGTTCATCAATTTGAGGCTCTAAGTTCTCTTCAAGTTGCTTATGATAGCCTTCTTGTTTACTCAAAATCATCGGATAAAAAATTCAATCCTCCATTAAGGGAAGCAAGTAAACGGCAAAAAGAAGGTTCGTGGCATGTTCTCTTCAACCGAGCAGATCGACCAACTATGCGATATCCGCTTTTAGGGAAAATAATAAACAAGGGACAATGGATGTGGCAAAAGGATAGAGCATACAAGGCTGTCGAGAACTACAGAACATATGTAAAAGAGTATTCAAAAAAAATGTCACTTAAAGAGTATTGGGAAAAAACAGGGAAGAAGCTCGAATTCATAAGAGCAAACCCAAATAGTGGAGAACCTGAGTACTGGGTAGCTCCTAGAGAACTTGTACCTAGCGATACTAACTGGCTAGATATACAGGCCTACTCCTTCACTTGGAATTTTGCAACGGAGAAAAGTGAGCATTTGCTGAAGAGGATTATTGAAATGGGATCTGATCCTGGCGATAGAGTTGCAGATTTTTTTGTTGGTTGCGGTACTACGTTGGCTGTAGCAGAAAAGTTAGGCAGAAAGTGGATTGGCGTGGATATGGGAGATTTCTTCAATAATGTTCTGCTCAAAAGAATGAAAGCCGTCCTAGCTGGCGAACAGTCTGGAATTAGCAGGGAAGTTAACTGGAAAGGTGGCGGCTTCTTTAAGTATCATTATGTCGAGCAATATGAAGACACTTTAAACAATATTGTTTTCAGGGAAAAAGACAAAACCATTCAAGAAACATTGGAGAGCTTTCAAGACTACTTCCTCCGCTACATGCTGGACTACGAAACCAAAGACAGCCCAACAAGACTTAACATAGAGCAGTTCCAGACACCCTTCGACTACAAAATATGGGTGACATCAAGCGGAGAGAAAAGACTCGTAACCGTAGACTTAATCGAAACCTTCAACTACCTCCTCGGCTTAAATGTGGAAAAATTCCGAGCCTTCAAAGACAACGACCGCGAATACCTCGTTGTCTTCGGAAAAAAGAAAGACGAAAGCATAGCCATCATTTGGCGCAACTCAAAAGACCTCGACCTAAAAAGAGACAAGGAATTCATAGAAAACACAATACTAGCCGGAATAAAACCTGACCGCATCTTCATAAACGGAGACAGCCTCGTCGAAAAAGCCGAACCCATCGAGCCTACATTCAAAAGCCTAATGGGAGCCTAGACCCCAAATGCCCGCCAAAATCAAAGTCAAACAACCCGGCAAATTCAGGCTCGAAGACCACCTTCTCCTCGCCAGATTCATAGCTAATAAGCTCGGCATCAGCAAACTATCAGAAATCAAAGACTTCAGAGACGTACCCGAAGAATTCGACGCTGAAGGTAGAAGCCACATGTTTCACGCTATATTAATCAGACCCGGCAACACAATACCCGAGGATAAACTTAAAGAGTATGACGAGAACATCAGAAGGCACTTCGAAAACTGGAAAAAACGAAGAAAACGAAAATTCACCCTAAAATACTTCCAATACCTCGCCCTACTCTTTACAGAAATATTCTTTGACAACTACTTCAACAACCCAACACGGTTTCTAGAAGAAATAAACAACTGGATACTCCAGAAAGCCAAAGAACTAGGCTCAGGCATAACTTACGACGATGTGTTCGGCAACATAAACAAAATCGCCTACTGGATGGCGACAGGCTCCGGCAAAACAATGATAATGAACATAAACTACTGGCAATTCCTGCACTACAACAAAGGACCACATAAAATAAACTACGAAAACATTATACTTATAACACCATCAGATGAAATGACAAACCAGCACCTCGAAGAACTAAAAGCCAGCGGCATACCAGCCATACAATTCCAAGGAGACACTGCTGGATACTTCACCTATGAAGACAGAAACACCGTAAAAGTACTCAGCATACACAAACTTAAACTTCCAGAAGACAAAAAAGGCGAAGGCGTAACCATAGATGTCTCAAGCCTCGGAACCAAAAACCTTGTATTTGTAGACGAAGGCCACAAAGGACAAACAACAGTAGACATGAAATGGAAACGAACCCGAGACTGGCTCGTCAAAGACGGAGGCTTCACATTCGAATACAGCGCAACCTTCGGACAAGCCATAACCAGCCCAAAACAAGCCTCATTCCGAGAATACTCCCAAGCCATACTCTACGACTACTCATACAAATATTTCTACGGCGACGGTTACGGCAAAGACTTCCGCATACTAAACGTAAGCACCAAAAAATTCGCAACCACAGACGTAACCACAATCCAACTCGCCAACCTAATGGCATTCTACGAACAACTCCTACTATACGAAAAACTTGAAGACACCATCAAAGAATACAACATAGAAAAACCCCTCTGGATATTCGTCGGCAGCAAAGTAAACGAAGCAACATCAGACGTACTAAAAGTCGTAAAATTCCTAAACTGGTTCCTCACAGAAAACGAGAACATAGTTAAATCTCTAATGAAGAAAATCCTTGACGGAAACACAGGCATACTCGACCCAGAAAAAAGAGACGTCTTCGCACCAAGATACCCTGAGAGAAACTTCCCATACCTAAGAGGCGAAAAAATCCCTGTTGAAGAAATATACGATGGCATCTTAAACAAAATTTTTCACACTTCAGGAAAAGCAACAATAAAGAAACTGCATCTCATAAACCTCAAAAAAACCGAAGGCGAAATAGGACTAAAAGCAGGAACCTCTGAAAAATACTTCGGCATCATAAACATAGGAAACAGATCCGCATTTATCAAGCTCGTCGAAGAAAAGGCAAAAGAAATACCCATAGAAAACGACGTAACCGAACAATCCCTATTCAATCAAATAAACGAACCAAACACAACACTCAACATGCTAATCGGAGCCAAAAAATTCCTAGAAGGCTGGAACTCATGGCGAGTATCAAGC
>QMYO01000374.1 GCA_003662715.1 Candidatus Bathyarchaeota archaeon
ACGCCCCATATAACGAGCTGAGCCTGCAGTCGGTTCGATAATCCGTAGAATTGTTCGTCCAAGAGTTGTTTTTCCACATCCACTTTCTCCCACTAACCCTAAAGTTTCTCCCTTTTTTATGCTGAAGCTTACTCCATCAACTGCATGTACCGCTGCTACTTGTCTTAGGAATACTCCTCCCATTATGGGAAAATGTTTCTTCAAATTTTCTACTTCAAGAATGTTTTCTGACATTTCTGATCATCTAGCTCGGTTTATTTGGTTTGCCTTCCGAGGCATGTAGGAAGCAGGCTACTTCATGTCCCTGCCCAACCTCGACAATCATGGGCTCTTGTTTACTGCAAATCTCCATGGCATAGTCGCATCTGGGGTGGAATCTACATCCTGAGGGCGGATTAATGAGACGGGGCACTGATCCACGGATGATACGGAGCCTCTCTCTGTCCATATCAAGTCGGGGGATAGACTCGAGAAGTGCCTGAGTATAGGGGTGTTCAGGATTTTTAAAAATGGTTTCTATATCAGCGGATTCTGCAACTTTTCCCGCGTACATAACTGTAACCCTATCGCAGAGCTCGCTAATAACTCCCAAATCGTGTCCAATGAGAAGGATGGAGGTGCCAAAGTCTTTCCTCAACGTTTTCATTAATTCCAGAATTTGGGCTTGTATAGTAACATCCAAACTCGTGGTCGGTTCATCAGCGATAAGTAACTGTGGATTACATGAAAGCGCCATGGCAATCATAGCTCGTTGTAACATGCCTCCACTGTACTCATGGGGATAATCTTCCATTCTCTGTGCTGGACTTGGTATGCCCACTTTATACAGTATTTCCTCAACTTTTTTCTTTACCTCATGCTTCTCTACCTTTTGGTGCAATTTGATAGCTTCAGCAATTTGGCTGCCTACAGTATAGACGGGATTCATAGAAGCTCCGGGATGCTGGAAAACCATTGATATTTTTTTCCCCCTTATCTTCCTCATCTCTCCTTCGCTTTTGGTTAGCAAATCTTCGCCTTCAAACAAAATCTGGCCTCCAACTATTTTACCCGGTTTCCGGATTAACCTCGGTATTGAAAGAGCCACCGTGCTTTTTCCACATCCCGACTCGCCAACGAGTCCAAGAGCCTCCTCCTTGCCTATCTTCAGATTCACCCTATCAACGGCCTTCACCACACCTTCGGGTATGTAATAGTACACCCTTAGATCCTTAATTTCCAGAATAGGTTCATTCATCTCTTAGTGCCATCCTATCCTTCTCTTGTTTTAACATCTCCAGCGTTTTTCACCCTCATAAGAGTAACTACGGATTGCGAATGCTGTTTTTCTTCCGTCGATGTTGTGTTATATCAGATATGTAGCACTTAATACGTAATTTAAATCTTACGCGCGCCAATAGTCCCTTCAATGAATGGGTATGCACACATGAGTAGCTATATATAGAATTGTTTTCTAGAATAATAATTACGTAAAAGAAATATTCCTTTTATCGCTGTTATTTTATATAAGTCACTAAAGATTGAGGGAAAGGAGAAAAGGAAACATGCGATTATACTCTACTCGTGTGGTGTTAGCAATCCTGTTTTTAACAGTGGTTGGAATACAATTGTTGATGCATCCGATTGCCGGTTCAGCTATAGAAGCTTCGGTGAAAATAAAACCTGAAACATTAAACCTTGAAGAGCGAGGGTTAATCACAGCGTTTATAGCGCTTCCTGACCCTTACAATGTCAGTGATATTGACGTCGACACCATTAAGTTGCACGTTAAAGATGCTGGAGATTATGTTACGCCAATAAGATGCATCATTGCGGATGGCATGTTTATAGCTAAATTTGATGCCGCGAATGTTGCGGATCACATCTTAACTAATTTGGTTCATATGCAAATCATACCACCACAAACTAAGCACCCCATAGACTTGGTGATAGAAGGCATGGTTAACGAAAAAGCTTTCGAAGGCTCCGCTCGGATATGGGTGATATTGCCTTAGTTTGGTTTGTGTACGCTATTATTCGGTAGAGTCTCTAATTTGGGTTTTAACACATTTTGTTGGACGGCAACCCATGTAAAAGTTTAATCTTCCAGCGACCATCAAAATGGAATAACAACACTACTCTTCAGAAACGCATAAAGCATTCGGTTAGCTAATAGATATCGTTATTAAGTGATGATTTATGATGCGTGTGAGAGTCCAGAAAATCGAGTCCATACGAGACCCAGAAGGAAACCTTGGGAAAAGGATTGAACTCATTGAGGACCGAGTGATTCCAAGGTTTGCAGTTAAGCCTTCAACAGAAGAGGGTAAAGTAGTTCAGGAAGTTGTTCAAGCTTTACAACGACAACTACCTGTTTTCGCTGTGCAACCTCAATTGTCTATTCCAAAAATAATCTTGTTTCTGACAGAACAGGAATATGAAGAGCTTGGCATTAAGTTTGATGTGAACCAAGTGTATGAACTTAAGCTGTCTAATCAAGCCATAAGTTTCAAGGAAGCACCTTAAACAGGCACATGTTTATACCTGAAAAAACAAAAGCTTACTTTTCTCTTGCGGGTACATAATAATATTCTGCAATCTTTTTCTGATACCTATCAAGTTTAGACCCCTCTTTATTCACCCTAGGCCTCTTCGTCACAGGGTCCCTTCGGAAAGTGATCTTCATCTCCTTAAGAAAAGCATTCATCCCTTCCCTAAGACTCGTAGGCGGGCTGGCAACACCGTATACTCCTGGCTTTCCAGAGAAGATGATGAGACGATCTGCAATGAAGTCTTGTGCCACCACATCGTGTTCTACCACAAAGGCTGTTACGTTTCGGCTTTCTACAACCCTTCTTATTGTTCGAGCCATAGACAGCCTCTCTTCTACGTCTAAATAGGCGCTGGGTTCGTCCAGCAGATACAGCTCAGCTTTTCGAGAAAGACAAGCAGCGATGGCGACTTTTTGAAGTTCGCCTCCACTGAGTTCGGTTACGTTGCGGTCGAGAAGAGAAGACACGTTTAAAGGCTGCAGAATTTCGCTTCGATGCCAACT
>QMYO01000375.1 GCA_003662715.1 Candidatus Bathyarchaeota archaeon
ATCTGGAGAAGCCTACGTGCATGTAAGCTTTGGGCTCCACGAATCTAGGATTCGCCTTTTCAATCAACCCAGCATATAGGTCTGGACGTTTTAGATTCAAGTGGCGCACCAGCGTCATTCTAAGCACAGTGGAGCATTTAAAACTGGGCAGCAACGAAAGCGTTTCATTAAGCTTTTCCCAAGCTGCGGGAGTTTGGGGGCGACATGTTTCTAGGAAAGTTTTCTTATCAGGGGCACAAGTTGAAATGTAGAGTTGAGTGGGCTCGGTGTTCAATTGAGACAGAGCTTCGGGAATAGTTCCATTGGTAACAAGGAAAGTAGTGAAGCCTCTTTTGTGAAAGCCCTCTATCAAATCACCTAGAAGCGGATAAAGCGTTGGCTCACCAGTTAAGCTTATGGCTACGTGTTTGGGTGTTAAAGCCTCTTTATATTTCTCTCGATTGGTTTTAAGATTCCCCTTATACCCACTCAGAATCTTAAGCTGTGCTTGGATGCAACCATTAATAATTTTTTCTGGGTCATCCCACCTAGGCAACTCAGTTTCTGCCCATTTCAGCTCAAGGTCTCCGCTCTGGATACGCCAGCAGAAGCGACAGCGCATGTTACAGTACAAAACCGTAGGCGTCATCTGGATGCATTGATGGGTCTTGATTCCGTAAAACTTCTGTTTGTAGCATGGGCGGTCATGAATAAGGGTTTCATAGAGCCATCTGCAACGCTTAACAGCAGAGTGTTCTCCAACCAAATGGTATTTCTGAGTTTTCAGCAACTGAATGAGCTTATCGGAAATCGAAGACTGCAAGGCGAAACCACCAGCAAATTCTAATAGCGTATAGGACTTCATGACTAATTAGGATAGCTTTTATGAAAGCTTTTTATGACACATAAACTCACGTGTTTAGAACGAAAAGACGTGGAGGAACAGCGAAGCCATGGAAACACACGAAACTAAAGGATTGATACGCCGCATCAAAAAAGCGGTTTTCAGAATAGAAACAGCGAGGAAAATCACTCAGCTCAGCTGTTTTCTACTTTTTAATGCCGTGATATTCGGTGTTGGTCCCTGGCCCGTGCTTCTTCCTATCATCGGAACCTTGGGGACTCCGCAGAAAACTGTGGGCGAAGCCTTTGGAGCACTTCAACTCATGCTTTTTGAGCGTATGATTCCGTGGCTTGCGTTAGCTTCTTTCATTCTAACCGCAGCCATTGTGAGTAGAAGTCTCTGCGGCTGGGTTTGCCCCTTCGGTTTTGTTCAAGACCTACTTGGATACGTGAAGAAGAAGCACATACAAGTTTCTCCAAGAACCCATAATCCCATGACTAAGGTTAAGTATGGAGTCTTGGCTGCCACCTTGTTCATAAGCGTAACCATATCTCTATCCTTGGCTATAGGAATAGGGCAGAGCTATAGCCAGGCGTTAGGCATCTTCGCTAAAGCACCATTTAACGCATTGAGCCCAGCTGACACTCTGTTTGCTGTTTTGCCTAGAATCATATTTGATGTTCGTTATGCCATACCAATCTTGTTGGAGACGTCGGATGCCTCTGGAACAGTGATTAATGGGCTGTTGTCGGTGCCGTTGCTCCTTTGGGTTCGCTTAGCTATCATGATAGGAATTATAGTTTTGGCTGTGTATATTCCGAGAGGTTGGTGTCGGTATTTCTGTCCCAACGGAGCATTAATGGGTCTTCTGAGCCGATTTGGCTTCCTTGGCTTGAAGAGAGACCCTGTGAAGTGTACGAAGGCTACGTGTCGCTCCTGCGTGGAAGTTTGTCCAACGTTGGTTCCTATTCTTGATTTGCCTTGGGAGAAGTTTAATCATCCTGAATGTATCTATTGTTTGAAATGTGTTGATGCTTGTTCAACAAAGGCTATAAAGCCGAAATTTCCATGAGAAAAACAAAGGATATTCCATAGAAAACTGCGGAGAGTAGAGAATTAAAAGAATCAGATAACAATATAGGTTAAATGTTTTTTATCCTAATGAAAAGCTATAGCTTCATCTTGCGGAGTTTAATTTTCCCACCTTCCGCTTGAATTATGTCAGCGAGCTGAATTAATGCCCGGCTAACACGTTTTTTAGCTAAACCCGAGTTTTCCGCCGTAGTGGAAAGATGAAGCTCTAAATGATGAATCCTTTCTTCACCCTTCGGATGAGATTTTATATAAACATAAGGATTATCCGCCATCACTTGGTCAATAAGCGGCGCAACCGCAGACTCCCCAATTCCAGTTACATACAGACTTGTTTCAAAAAAAGTCACATTACCCGCAGCCCGTTTAAGCAGAGGCGCAACTGACTCCTCAAATATAGCCTTCATCTCAGAAGGAACTCCAGGCAACGCTATAATAATGATGCTGTTATGTTTTATAATAACTCCAGGAGCGGTTCCAACAGGGTTGAACAGTGGCTCTGCTCCTTTAGGAAGCTTCGCCATTTTAATTCTATGAGGTGTCAACTCAACCGTTTCCAGCCTTCCTTCTTCTACATATTGACGGTACTTTTCTCGAACCATCTTTAAAGCTTCATCATGGGTTTCCAGTTTGCATTTCAGCGCTTTAGCAATGCCTTCCAAGGTTTTGTCGTCGAAGGTTGGACCTAAACCTCCAGTGGTTATGATGAAGTTGGGGTTGCGTTGAATCGCCTCCTGCAAGGCGGTGGATATTTCGTCAACGTTGTCGCCTATAACAGTAATGCGCTTGGTATTCAATCCAAGAGTAATGATGCGCTTGGCGAGCCATTGAGCATTAGTGTTTATAGTCTTACCAATTAAGAGCTCGTTTCCCACGCAGATTAGTTCTATTAATGAAGCCATTTGTTATTCACCAATCTTACTAAGCTTTAACATTACTATTTAGAAGAACATAAAATAATAACTGCTTCGTTTAATTCGAATTTCATCATCAATTTTGTGAAATGAAAAAGTTTTTCTCAAGTCACGAGACTAACTTATTGAGGAGAAATGACGATGCGTCCTCGAAGTTTTCTCAGCGCGATTAAAAACATGGGTTTTTTCTTTAGGA
>QMYO01000376.1 GCA_003662715.1 Candidatus Bathyarchaeota archaeon
CTTTATACGCTATTCTTAAACCCTTTACCCCCTCTTTAAAACCAATTGCATCTGGCTGTGAGGAGGGAGAAATACCCAATAACTTACTAACTCTCCATCTCCACTCTATTCCAAAAATATTCTGGATTATTTTTCCGATAGAGGCACGGAAATTAACATTTTTCCTCTTTCTTTCTTCGTTAAAGATATTATTTATATTTTCAACATAACTCTTCGGAATATAACGAATGTAATTTTCACTAATATAGGGCTCGTGAGGTTGTATGTAATGTATAATAAATCTCTTGTTTTTGTTATGACCATACTTGAATAAAGCTTCATTCACATTGTGTGGCGGGACTGTTCCTAGCTTAAAGTCCCATTCCCATTTCCAGACATCAACAACCTCAAAGAAATGTCTTTTACCGTCAAATTTAAGACCATATTGATCTGTAACTTCTATTTTTGAGTTGATGTAAGGATTTGCTGAGATATAAACGATATCGTCATAAAAATCCGGAAAAACTTTATTAAGCCAATCCATAGTATGAAGTGCTGGAGATATAGCCTTTTTTACATTACCATCCAAATAGTTCCTATATACATCTTTAAAATAATCATAACGGCATGCATCGAGAATGATAAGAAAATCCCATTTTTCTTCTAAGAGGTTCTTTGCTTCCCCCTCAACTTTATAGTGCCATTCACTCATTTTCTTTATTCTCTCCATATTTAGTTTTCAATATTCGAGCGGGAACACCACCCACAATGGTGTTAGGTGGGATATCATGAACGACAACTGCGTTTGCACCAACGATACTATTATCCCCTATTTTGACCCCCGCATTAATAAATACGTTATCCCCAATCCAGACATAATCTCCAATGATTATATCCCTTTCAATTCTTATATTATAAGGTCTTTCTTCTGTTGGTGTGGCGTTATATGGATCATGGGTTCTTGCTTTAATATGAACATTAAATCCTATTGCACAATATTTTCCAATCCTAATTTTTGCTTTCTTCCCAGTGAATATTTGACCCGAGTTGATGTAAGTTCCCTTTCCTATTATGATATTGTCCGCGTCTCCATCCATTGTTACGTCCCCTAATTTCACGGTTGGGTGAATATTCTTATATTTTGAATAATAGTCAATAATCCGCCTTCTTTGAGCTCTATTTACTATGATTTGACAAAATTTATCAAAAAATATGAATCTATCCATGAGATTTGATAGTAGTCCCTTAACTTTAGGATTCATGATTTTACTCTCCTGTCATCTTCGCATTATCTAAATTTTCTGGATATTTTTTACTTGTTACTTTTATTCTCAAGTAAGAGAAAAGTAAATCCTTAGACCATAACAGAAATTTTATTGTATCAAATTTGTACATATTATATAATCGCTTGATACTCCGCGAATAAAAATTTATAACGGCGATCTTACGAATTACCTTCAGATCGTATCCTTTGAGACCAGGAGGGATGTAAGTCACATTACTAGTGATATATTTTGACCAATCATTAGTGAGGATTGCTCCTTGTTCTTCAGCCGTTTTCCTTAATTCTGTCTTAGGGTACGGTTGGGCAAGGGCATACCCAAGAAAATCCACATCAAGTTCGTCCGCAAAGCGTATGGTTGCTAACACTGTTTCTGGGGTATCCCATGGGTGACCAATCATAAAGTCAGCGCACGAAATCAGTTTTGCTTCTTTGATCATTTTAACCGCCCTTTTCATCTCTTCTAAGGTAACACCTTTGTGGATTTTTCTGAGCACTTCCTCATCTCCTGATTCTACTCCAATACTTATGCCGACACAACCCGCTTCTTTCATTTTTCTCAGTATTTCAGGGTCTAGTAGGTTTGCCCTTGTTTGAGCCCACCAGTGAATTCTCAATTTCTCTTTAATTAATTCATCACAAAATTCCAATACTCTTTCCCGATTTAAGGTGAAGTTCTCGTCATGGAAGTCAAATGCCTTGACTTTGTACTTTTTTATGTAATGTTTAATCTGCTGAATAACATCCTCCATCTTTCGATATCTCACAGTTCTGCGGGAAAGGAACCAGTTAGCACAAAAGTTACATGAAAATGGACACCCTCTGCTAAGTATTATTGGCATAGCTTTTTCGCCGGTAGGGAGGTATTCTTTATATTTATCTACCGCTACAATATCCCAAAGCGGCGGTGGTAAACTGTCTAGGTCAACCAACTCTCGTTGTTCATTGATGACCATTTTACCGTTTTTTTTATAAGCCATCCCTTTTATACTCCTACAGTCCTCACCCTTCAGATACCTTTCTAAAAACTCCTTTAATGTAATTTCTCCCTCTCCAATGCACACAAAATCTGCATAATCAAGAAGTTCTTCAGGTACACAGGTAGGGTGGACCCCTCCACAAATTACAGGGATTTTAGGAAAACTTTTCTTTAACGCTTTAACAGTTTCAATACCTGTTTTAGCAAGAGGTGTAAAAGGAATGGAAATACCTATTGTTTTTGGTGGATTTTCTTTTACATAACTCCTTATCTCCTCAATCGTCAGTCCGAGGGCAGGTGCATCTAACGCATCCACCTTGAAACCATGTTTCACAAGATACGACGCAAGACAAGGTATTGAGGGTTGGTAATCTAGTATATCATCTGTTGGTGGATAAAGAAGCAGTATATCTGCCCTAAAACTCCCCTTATTTTTCTCTGGTACAAGAGTTGGGTGGACTCTTCTACAAATTACAGGGATTTTAGGAAAATATTTATTTAATGCCTTAATACCAACTTTAGCAAGTGGTGTAAAAGGAATAGAGACCCAGGTTAAGTATAGCCCTTTCAGAAAACTTTTTCCTCTTTCATTCCAATATTTCTTAGGTTCTTATTTCATATTACCACCATATCATCTCGTATACTTCACATAAAAAGTCTCAGGTATAAGACCTTTATCCAACATATCCTTAAACATAGCTTTATTCCTTTTAAAATAAGGATGATAAGTTTCGTAATCGCGATGTGTTTTGATTGGTTGTTTCATAATGTCTTCAAATTCCTCA
>QMYO01000377.1 GCA_003662715.1 Candidatus Bathyarchaeota archaeon
CTAATAATAGATCCCCAGTTAAAATGTATGGGCTTCCATATCTAGTCCATGTTGTATTCTCGTTTATTATTCCGCTTACTGGAGTAGCCTCTACTACGTGGAATTCTCTTTGTGTGATGAATTCCGTTCCGTTCCATATGCTTATGTAATGTAGTCCTGTTGTGGCATTTAATGGTATAGTTACATCCGTTTTGAGCATGCCTTCGGAGTCTATTGGCACATCATCGGCCAGTACGGTTGCGTTATCCCATTTTATTGTAATTGTTCCATTAGGATCATAGTGGTATCCCTTCGCCCAAACAGTTACTCCAGGCCTAGCAAAGTCCATGGTAGTTTGGAAGAGATCGGAAGCTGAGAACATTAGAGTAGGCCTAAGAATCACATATCTATACTGGGTTATGAACCCAGTTGAGTTCCATATACTTATGTAGTGAATTCCCCAATTAGATCTTGGAATAGTTATATTCACTGCGAAGGATCCGTTCTCGTTAATATTTATACTTGTAGCTAAATGGGTCACGTTATCCCACTTTATATCAATTAACGAGTTTGGTGCAAACCATTTTCCATTAATCAAAACGTAAGGGTTTGGGTTTCTGGGGGCACTAGCCACGGCTTCAGCAAATGTAGGCTTATTCCCGATGAAACTCCAGGTATACACCGTAAGTGCTGGGGCTGGACCATATAAGGCGTTAGAGGCATTCACAACTCCATATCCATAAGCGTTATTTACGCCACCTTCCATCGGGACAGCTCTAGTTAACATGGCGGCCTTAAGCATTTCTAGAGTCCAATCCGGATGGCTCTCCTTTAGAAGCACAATGGCTCCTGCTATTTGTGGGGCGGCTATGGAGGTCCCACTCACGGCTCGATATATCCACCATTGGATCTCAGGATACTTCAAGTAGGGTAGTGAAGGCGCTATCACCGAAACCCCAACTGCACATATATCTGGCTTATATCTATCGTCTAGTGTAGGGCCCCTACTAGACCAACTAACTATGCTCATCGAACGTTCTACAGCTCCCACAGCTATGACCTTTTCAGCGGCCGCTGGAGAACCTAAGGTATACGGCTCTGGTCCGAAATTCCCCGCGGCGGCCACAACTATTACTCCAGCATCTACCGCTGAATTCGCTGCTTTACTCAAAGCATCCTTTCCGTCGCTTGGGCCTCTTGTGCCCAAACTGAGGTTGATCACCGTGATGTTGTAATCGTCCTTATGATCTACAACCCATTGAATGCCTAGGATTACGGATGCTAAGGTTCCCGTTCCATATTTATCTAACACCTTAACTGCAACGATGTTAGCTCCGTATGCCGGGCCTCTTATAAGTAATGAAGTTCCTCTACTAGCATTCATTGATCCAAGTCCTGTACCGGCCGCTGCACCTGCCACAGCCGTTCCATGTCCATTATCGTCGTAAGGTGTCGGGTTAAAGTTTACAAGGTCATACCACGCAATTATTTTGCTCCTGCCATCTGGGAAGTAGAAGTCTGGATGATCAGACCATATTCCCGTATCTAAGATGGCTATTGTCTGCCCTGTTCCGTTCAATCCATAGTTCATCCAAAGCGGAGGGACCCCTATCACTGGTAAGGATGTATTAAGAAGGGCTTGAACTTCGACATTGGGGTCTATCCTTCTGACAATCGGTAATCGAGCAATGCTCTCAATACTATTTAAGCGCATTTTCGCATGGATTGCTGGCATAATGTGAAACTTGCGGAGTATTCTTATACCATATTTTTGCAGATGTTTATTTAGAAGCTGAAGTGCTCCTGGATCTGGTTGGATTATAACTTCGACTTCTTCAGCCGATTTTCTGCTTGCATTTAAGCTCTTTATTCTCCAGTCTAATCCATCAGCTATTCCATTTCCATCCCTATCCATTAAATCGTATATAGAGGGCGGAGCGGATAATCTCTCATTTGTATCGTATTTGTCAGCGTCTTGCCCATATGGCACTTCATTCCGGCTATTCTCGTCATCAGAAGCGAAAGGATAGATGTTATGCGCCACATTAATAGGAGTTATTAGCAAAGTTAATGTTAAAACAATCAAAATAGCCTTAACTTTCATAGATATCCATCTCCCCTGGGATGGGTAATGGCTAATAATGAACTCATCTCAAAATTATTTAAGCCTTTGTTGGTTATGTTTTGGTATGGAGCTTTGTGAGCTTTCTAATGGTGTGTAGGAGCTTATTAGGCCTCTGTTGCCTCCTAAGGCTAGGACCGGTAGGCCATGGGCTGATGATAAGATACGAGAGGCTGAAGACAACATTCACAGCCCTTATACTAATAGCATGCATACTCATACACTTAAGGGTTTTGCAATGAATTCATTTTTTAAAAAAAGAGATCAGCGCGTTTGTGTTGGGTTTATTTTTATTGTGCAGTCTTGGTATGCTAGTATCCAGTAGGCTTTTCCTGGTTTTGTGGTTGTTTCGGTTTTGTATCTTTTGAGTTGCGGATTCCAGGAGTAGATGTTCATGTATATGGAGCCTTCTGGCCGTGTAGTATAGTTTGCCTCCTGAATGATTGAACCTATCATATTCCAGCCTTTATGAATTTGGAGTTCCACTCTATATAGAGGTGTGCCGGTAATCGTGACGTTCACATCTTCTAGGATGAGTATCCAGTAGCCAATCCCCGGCTCTATAGTCTCTGGCGTTACGTATCTTTTCTCACTTGCATTCCAAGCATAAACAGCATAATAGCCAAGATCCTTAAAGACTTCGGAGACACTACTATTCTCCAGCCTCACAGGCAGACTGAACATATTCCAACCACGCTTCAAACGAAGCGTAAAATAGAGTTGTGTAGGTATTTCTATCCTAAAGTGTGTTTTTGCCGCGTTTTCATCCGTGTCCTTGGCGGTTAAATTGTAATTTCCTTGATTTATTTTAGGAATATTGAATGTGCAGTTGAATGATCCTTTAATGTTTGTTTTGACTATGTTGGGGTTCGTGGTCAGTATTGTCGACCATGTTGTGTTTGTGAGTGTTATGGTTATATTCA
>QMYO01000378.1 GCA_003662715.1 Candidatus Bathyarchaeota archaeon
ATGTTATTGAGAAAGAAGGAGGAGACGTAGCAGCAGTAATATCCGAAACAATACGTAGCACGCCATATGTGCCACCATACGAATACTGGAAAGAAGTCAGAAAAATATGTGATGAAAACAATGTAGTGCTTATAATCGACGAAATTCCACACTGTCTTGGAAGAACAGGAAAAATGTTCACATTTCAACATTATGATATCTTGCCTGATATCTTAGTAATAGGCAAATCGCTAGGTGGAGGAATAGTGCCAATCGCGGCTACAGTTGCTAAAAGAGAAATGGATGTTATGGGACACCGAGCAATAGGACATTACACACATGAAAAGAATCCAGTTTTATGCGCTGCGGCACTAGCCACCATTCAGTACATAGAGGAGAATAAATTAGTTGAAAACGCTGCCATACAGGGAGAATACGCCTTGAAAAGACTTAACGAAATGAAAGATGAACACAAACTTATAGGAGACGTCAGAGGAAAAGGGCTCTTATTAGGAATAGAACTTGTAAAAGATCACAAAAAGAAGACCCGTGCTATAGATGAAGCTGAAGCAGTGATGTATAGGTGTCTAGAAAAAGGGCTAAGCTTCAAATTAACGATGGGAAATATATTAACCCTTACACCACCCTTAACAATAACTAGAGAGGAAATGGACAAAGCTCTAGACATAATAGATGAATCAATCCATGAAATAGAACAGCAGACTACTTGAGATAGTGAGCTATCAGATTTCCTAAATCTTTATTCTCAACTACTTTAACCTTCTCGGCAAGATTGTATATTATTATTGGAATCTCCTGTTCGTAAAGTGATCCGTGAGATCTAATTTGCACATCTAAACAGCAGATACGCTCATCAGGAGCACCTATTTCCCCAAAAACATATTCTTTTTCGCCAAAAACTACTAAATCCCCAATTCTGTCTGGATGTAAATGATAGAGTTTGACTGCTTCATCTCTTGTCAGAATACGATCTACTCCCTCAGCATTAGCAAGTAAGTGAAAGGCTTTCTGTAAATCTCCTTTATTCTCCAAATAGATGTATGCTGATCCACTTAAGCCAGCATGATGAACAGTATACCTATCCTTAATAGTAGAAGCAACTTTGGCTTTTATTTTGTATTCGTCAAGCAAGACCTTTAAGTCTATTGCCCTTCTTTTATCGGACATCCCATGATCCGCAGTTATACATAATACTGTCTGCTTTTTATCTACAAGTTCTATAAGATTTCCTATAGCGTCATCGATTATTTGCATGTTCCATTTCGATTCAGGGGCTTCAGGGGGATATTTATGCATAGCATAGTCAGTTGTCGCCACATAGATAAAATTCGGGTCATATTTCTCAATAACTAACCTGCAAGCTTTAAAAAGCCAAGAATTGACTTCTATTGAGTATATGTTAGGAGGGGGGCCTATACTATCAACAACCCATTTCGGAGGAGCCTCAGCAGAAAATGCTATATGGGCACCTCTTCTTAATAAGGTGCAAAGTTTATCCTTCGAAGTAAGCAAAGCAGATGTGAGGTTATTCTGGGCTGCCATTTGAAAAATTGTCTTAGTCATTATAAATTCAGGTGATTCTATATAAACTTCTTGTCCAAGTTCATTATAATAAAAATTGCTGGTTATCCCATGCTTTTCGGGATAAACACCCGTAATTATAGATACATTATTGACATTCGTTACTGTTGGTATAACAGATTTCCCTTTCACGTAATACCCGTTTCTACAAAGCTTTCTGATGTTTGGAACGTCACTTTTTTCAATGTAATCTGGTCCACAGCCATCTAAACATACCAGAATAGCTCTTTTCTTCAAAGTTTTTTCCCACTTATTATTTTCTCATGTACATTTGTGTGCATGTGCCTTAAATTTTTATCTGAATTTTCGTTTTCTGGATTTGGCTATTTAACGTAAAGTTTATTAAAATTTATCAACAATAGTTTAACGCTATGAAATTCATTTACAAACCTTGGAATACTGTGATAATTCATGAAATAGCTCAATTTAAGGTAGAGGATCTTGCTCAACTTCGGGTTGTAAGGGGTCAAGATAGGTATATTGGGAGACCAATAAATTGGGCTGATGGAGTGGCATTTGTATACGCATTAATGCCCTCCACGGAGGAGGTTATTAAAGAGCAACTCGAAGGAAAAATCAATATATTGTCACTGGCATTTGCTTCCATGCCAACTTATAAGCCATTTGTAACTAGTAAAGATGGAAAAGCGAAAGTGCCAGTAATAGATGTAAGCTACAATAAATTCTACAAAGAGTTAGCAAAATGGATAAAAGAGAACTTCTTAAAAAACGAATAGACATAAAGGAATTAAATTAACATGAAACAAAACATTTCCCACCTACGTTATTGCTGCTCTGAAACTTTACTATAACTTTCCCAAACATACCTAATGAGAGTATAATCATCGCAGAGCAGACATACACTATAAATTTAAGATTGTATGGAACATTAACACTTGATAAGAGTGACGCTCCAATTCCTAAAAGCCCTCCAGTTATAAATCTTATTAGGTTATTGCTGTCTCTTAACCTCCAAGATTGTGTAATCCAGTCTATTGCAAAAGGCACTACACAAAGTAGGGACACTATAATTTGCGTCGTAACCTCTATTTTGTAAAAATTATCTAATGGCAAACAGACATTAAAGAACTGTAATAGGAAGAACCCAAAATAGTAGCCAGTACATCGGGCACATAAACGAACTTCTTTGCCAAAGAACTTAAAGGTAAACCAGTGGTTATGAGCTGCAAGTCGCCACATATATATCAGCTCTCAGTTAACTTTTCTCCGCAATACGGGCACACATTGAATTCTTTGAGTACGGATTTACCACAGGATGGACAGTTTTTCCCTATAGGTTGTGCAGGTATCTTTAGGGGCAAATGTGCCTTGAAATTTACTATAAGCTCTTTAATCATTTGATTGTATGTTACTTTCACAACAGTTCCTCCTCCTTCAACCTCTATCATCTCA
>QMYO01000379.1 GCA_003662715.1 Candidatus Bathyarchaeota archaeon
CTTCTTACCCAACTCGGCACCTCGAACATTCACTTTTAAATAGGGAACTCCCTTAAAAAACTGCTTATCTCCTCTTTATATTTTTCAAAGCTTTAGCAAATCAAATTTTAACTATTTAAGGGAAAAGAAAAGCTGGAGACTTCTCCCGCACATTCTCTCTCTTTCTGTTAACGATGATTAAAAGACAAATTTAAGGCGATGTTTTTCAATCAAACTTCCTTTTGAGCAGTACACCTATTATGAAGAGGGTTTCTGCAAGGTATGTTAACCAGTATCCTGCATGATAATTAACCCAGCCGCATCCGGGAGCATGTGATAAATATGTGAATGTGCATATCATGAGTATCGTGGATACTGGACATATTATGGTGGGCATGAGTGCTAAAAGCCCTTTCTTTATAAATAGGAAGGCAATGGACGCCGATAATGTTAATGTTTGGATGGAAAACACTACTGCATAAACCATTGATACATCTGAGAATTGAAGCCAATAATCAAAAAACCACAACTCAAACTTGCTATGCCGAAAGCCAAACGTCTCAACAGAGCACTTAAACGACCAAAGCTCAACTTTAGAAACACTGCGTTCGGGAATCTGCACCAAAGGAGCATAAACACACTCCAAAAATGGCAAAACAACTGAAAAAAGAAAGACGACAGCACCAGTCGCAACAACCATTCTACTCAATAACTTAAAGTCGCGCATAAAAATAAAAAAGCATTGAGAAATATAACTCTAACTCTACATATTAGAATACCATTGTTCCATTGAGAGACATTAACGGAAAATTTTGGTGAAAATGGCTTTTCTTGAGGAGGTAGGCGTAAGCCTTGTTGGAGTGGTTCATTCTTAGCTTTTAGGATTGCTTTTTTGTTTGAGGCATATGTGAGCTAAAGCTGTAGTTTGCAGGGTGTAACATTTTTTCACAAAATTTTTAAGGGGTTTATGAAGCAAAATGTTATTGTTGAAAGGGGAGGTTAAGTTTCTATACAACGTTTAGGGCTCTTATCCGGTTTGTGGATAAAGGGTCTGATGAAAATGTTGTGTAGGATTCGAAGCCTCTTCTTGTAAACAAGTAATAAAAAGGAGGGGAAAGGAGGATAAGAGGTGAAGAAAGCAATCTGTATGATAGTGTTTATGGCGCTTTTAATGAGTGTTTTAATGTTAGTTTTTAGCATTGACCCTAGTTTTTCAACGGGAAAGTTGAAACAGCAATATATAAGCGTGACCTCTGAAGCGGAACGAATATTTCCAAAACCACCAGCAATAGAATGGGACAAAACATACGATTCGGGAGAAAGAGAGTACGTTGAGTCGCTTGTTCAGACTAGTGACGGTGGATACGCAATGGCAGGCGTGATATGCGTTTTAGGAACGGAACCTGTAGCTGCTTGGCTTGTTAAGACTGACGCTTCAGGTAATATGCAATGGAACAAGATATATGAGGCAACAGATTTTTGGACTGGGTTTAGGTCGCTTGTTCAGACTAGCGACGGTGGATACGCAATAGCAGGTGCTATACAATCCAAATCCACTGAATACATTTGCGCTTGGCTTGTTAAGACTGACGCTTCAGGTAATATGCAATGGAACAAGATATACAACGTAACGGGTTTTATGACCCAGTTTAGGTCGCTTGTTCAGACTAGCGACGGTGGATACGCAATAGCAGGCAATAGAAAGCCTCCTGACCTGGGTGGCGACTATGATTTTTGGCTTGTTAAAACTGATGCTTATGGAAACATAAGCTGGAGCAGGACATATGGAGGAGCCGAAGATGATTTTGCTTGGTCGCTTGTTCAGACTAGTGACGGCGGATACGCAATAGCAGGCTATACATACTCTTTTGGTGCTGGAGGAGCAGATTTTTGGCTTGTTAAAACTGATGCTTATGGAAACATGCAATGGAGCAGGACATATGGAGGAACAGAAGATAATTTAGCTTATTGTGTTATTCAGACTAGTGACGGTGGATACGCAATGGCCGGGTTACATTTATTCGTTAAGACAGATTCTAACGGGAATATGCAATGGAACATGACAGCAGATCATGATCAATACTTTTGTGTCGTTCAGACTAGTGACGGCGGATACGCAGTAACGGGGACAAATCCACCTCTTTTAAGAACTGATTCCAATGGAAATGGTAAATGGGGATTAGATCTTGAAGGATGTCCTTCGTGTGTTATTCAGACTAGTGACGGTGGATACGCAGTAGCAGGCTATAAACCAAATCCTAAAGATGATTTTTGGCTTGCTAAGGTTGCTCATGAAACATACTACACTCTGACAATCACCACCACTTCAGGCGGAACGACAGATCCGGCGCCCGGAACATATACATATACAAATGGAACATCATTTATAGTTTCAGCCTTTCCTGAAGCCGACTATGTTTTTGACCATTGGGAACTTGACGGCAATAACATTAGCTCAAGCGAGACAATAATCCTAACCTTGGACGCAGACCACACATTAAAAGCCTACTTCACATACTCGCCTCCGCAAGCTTATGACGTTACAATTAAGGCTCATTGTAACACTGAAGGCGTAGACGTAGCTGTCAGCATAACTATGGACGGCAACCCAACAGGCTACACAACTCCATATACGTTTACTGGCTTAACCGGAACCCACACATTTACGGTTCCAGACACAGACCCAAACGGCCACCCATTCAAACAATGGAGCACAGGAGAAACAAGTACAACCATAACAGTCACTGAAGGCGGAACATACACGGCGTACTACGAAGCCCATCCACCAGCGAACTATTCTTTAACTATTTCGGCTTCAGCGGGTGGAACAACAGATCCAGCGCCTGGAACCTACACTTACGAAGCTGGAACAGTCGTCTCGATAACAGCTATTCCTGATTCAGACTATGTTTTTGATTATTGGGAACTTGACGGCGAAAGTGCTGGATCATCAAACCCGATAGATATAACCTTGGACGCAAACCACACATTAAAAGCCTACTTCACATAC
>QMYO01000380.1 GCA_003662715.1 Candidatus Bathyarchaeota archaeon
CAGATATAATTATTGGGTTACCAAGACTGGGGGGCTTTTTTCACAGATATACAAATGGCGCTACCCTAAAAGTGGAACACTTGAAGACGATGTTCCCGACGGTTGGGTCAAAGATATTGGAACCTTATCTCCCAGCTTAAATAATGAGGCCTTACAAGCCGGAGATGCCGCATATGAGGAAGCAAAGTGGATATGGAGTCAGATGAGTTGGCAGAGATCTAAGAGAGTAACAATTGAATGGCCAGAGGGAGATTGGCCCACTTGCTACGGAGATAGAATAGAGCTACCACCCAAGGGAACATGGAGCTGGAATCACGTCACAGTACATCATGAATATGCTCATGCCGTTATGTACAATCTCTACGGTCACTTTCCCTCAGGATCAGGACCAGACCCTCATTATGTATACAGCGAATCCAGTAGCGGCTTTGCTTTCAGTGAAGGCTGGGCAGAATTTATGCAATGCGCCGTTGACAACAATATTAATAACCTCTATGGTTGGTATGGAGGGCATGGTGGCAACATCGAAGATAATGACTGGTATAATTGCGAAGATTCAGGTGATATGGACGGATATAAAGTAGAAGGATCAATTGCCAGCATCCTCTGGGATATTTTTGATCCTACAAGCACCAACGACAGAGATGAAATGCATTGGGGTTTCAACGAGATTTTCACAGTGATTAGATACGACAAGCCCGAGAATATAGACGAGTTCTGGAGTAAATGGATAACGCGTTGGCCTGAGTCCACTAGCAAGGGTCCTCTTAGCACCATTTGTTGGCATTATGGTGTAGACAAAGATAGTTACCGCCCATGGGGCACCATAACAATAAACTCTGGAGCAACTTACACAACTTCAAGAACAGTGACTTTAAATCTTTCAGCCGTTGACTATGGAAGCGGAGTTTACAAGATGCGCTTTCAAGAGAGATACTCTGGTCTTGGCTGGAGCGAATGGGAAGCATATTCCACCTCGAAAAAATGGACGTTGACGTCAAGCGGAGACGGAACCAAGGAAGTATATGTCGAGTTTATGGACAAAAAGGGCCACATTTCAAAAGCCTTCTATGACGAAATAATATTGGATACGGTTAGACCTAAAGGCTCCATACTTATTGGTATAAATAATCCCGCTTACATCAATGATGTGGAAGTGTTTCTTTATGTAACCTATGTTGACGACACATCTGGCATTGACAAGGTGCGTTACAGAAACATTAACGATGCATGGACCGAATGGCAGGATCCTCCTTCTCCTACCATCTATCCGCACTTCAAAAAATGGACGCTGCCAACTGGAGATGGGGTTAAAAAAGTATATTATCAAATAAGGGATAAGGCGGGCGGGCTTTCAGAAGAAGACTCGGATACAGTAACTCTGGACACGACTAAGCCTATAGGCGCCATAGTGATTGGCGAAGACAATCCTGACTACACAGAATCGACGTCAGTGACGTTGCATCTAATCTACTCTGATGCTACATCAGGAGTTAGACGAGTTAGATACAGCAATGACGGAGTATGGGACACGGAACCTTGGGAAGAACCGTCAGCAACCAAAGCATGGACACTTGTAACTGGAGATGGGACCAAGACCGTATATTATCAAATCGAAGACAGGGCAAATTGGCGCTCAACATATTCCGACACCATCATATTGGACACCACCGAGCCCGCAGGTTCCATAATAATCAATAATGATACAATTTACTCTAACACAACAATAGTCACATTAACTCTGTCAGCAACCGATGCTACATCGGGCGTGGTTGAAATGCGTTTCTCTAACGATAACACAGAGTATACCGAGTGGCAACCCTATGCTGCATCCAAAACTTGGACTTTAGCAATGGGCGACGGATTAAAGACAGTATATGTTCAATTTAAGGACAACGCGGGATTAATCTCTCCAACATATGAAGACACTATCATACTGGATACAACTAAGCCAGAAGCCAACGCCGGAGTCGATCAAACAGTCGCTGAGGATACACCTGTAACTTTTGACGCAACACTTTCAAATGATGAAAATGGCATAGCCATCTACACATGGACATTCATCGATGTAACTCCACGGAATTTAAGCGGCATAAATCCCACCTACACTTTTGCAACTCCAGGTGTCTACATAGTTACTCTTAAGGTGACAGATCTAGCAGGCAACACGGCTATCGACACTGTTGCCATCACCATACTTGACATAACTAAACCAACCGCTAATGCAGGTCTCGATCAAACCGTAGACGAAGATACTCCAGTAATTCTTAATGCCTCCTTATCCTCAGATAACGTAGAGATCACCCGTTACAGTTGGATATTTGTAGACGCAGACGCGCCACAAACCCTCGAAGGAACAAGTCCTACCTACACCTTCCACACGCCAGGAGTATATACACTTACCTTGAACGTGACAGATGCAGCAGGAAACTGGGCAACAGATGTTATTGTCATAACGGTTCTAGACATAACCAAACCCGTGGCAAATGCCGGACGAAACCAAACGGTAAACATAGACGAAACAGTAAATTTTGACGCTGGCGCATCCAGCGACAACGTTGACATAGTCAGTTATGAATGGGATTTTGGAGACGAAACGACCGGAACAGGAGTTGTAACAAGCCATGTTTATTCGACCCCAGGAACATATCTAGTAACGCTAACAGTCAAAGATGCAGCAGGCAACACGGCCACTCACTCAATAACCATAACAGTACTCCCACCTGAAACGCTCCCCTTGTGGATAATAGGCGCGGTAATCGCAATAACAATGTTAGTCGTTACCATAGCAATGATGCTTCGGAGAAAACGAAAATAACCGCTCTAATTCACCCTCCTATTTTTGTAGATTTCTACGCTATTCCCTGCTTAAGATGTACAAACGTAACATACCTCCTAATAGACGGCGGGGCTAACCCTTATCACCTTTTTTCAACACCTTTACTAACAAGATTTAAGCGACTTTTGCAGATAAAGCAGGATATTAAC
>QMYO01000381.1 GCA_003662715.1 Candidatus Bathyarchaeota archaeon
GATTAAGGGGACGGGTTTTTCTTCGGTTTCGGGTTATGTTACTTATGTTTTGAGGGAAGTTTTAAGTGAAGAGGAAGAAGAAGAAAAGGAAGTTTTTAGCAAGGAAGATGAGGAGAAGATAAAAGCCAGACTAAAAGCACTGGGATACATAGAATAAAGAATCGGAAAATGGTTGGGGTTTTCTTGGTATTTTCCTAGCCCCCCTAGCCCTCTTCTAGGTTTTTGGAAGGTCAATTTTTGAAGTTGAAAACAACCAATAAACGACCCTACCCCCTCTAGATTTTTGTGGTTTTGGCGAGTTTTGTTTTTACAGTTTTGATTTTTTTGATTAGTTTCCAGTGTTTTAGATAGTTGTATCGTTTTTGGGAGGGTTTTCCGATTAGGGGTGTGCCGTCTGTGTTTGCTGGTAGAGGGAGTTCTAGGTAGTTTAGGATTGTTGGAACTATGTCGAAGGTTTGAGCTTTGCCTATTTCTTTTGGTTTGATTTCATCGCTGCTTGCTATTATAATTCCGTCTGGGTGATGGTTGTAGTGAAGGCTTTCAACTAATATTTGGGAGGAGATAAGGTTGGTTCCGCCGTCATAGTTGAAACCGTGGTCGAAGTCTGGTGAGAAAATGATGTTTGGAGCTTTATTTGTGTATGGTCCTTGGTAAACTTCTTCACGTTTCCACACGTGTGTTATAAACTCTAATTTTTCGAGTTCGCTTAATATTGTTTCGAGGACTTTTTCATTGTTGACGTGGACGCCTAGGTCAAAGCTGGGTATGGCGAAGGCTTCGGATTTGAAGGGGTCTACATAGAGTGTTTGAGCTCGGATGTCTTTTCCAGTTATTGTTTTGTATATCTTTTTTATCGTTTGCTTGATGGGTTTAAAGGTAAAAAGTGAGTATAATTTTGGGGGGATGGGTACGTATCTAATTGGCTTTTTAAATCTGCCAAAGTCGTGGAAGCTGTCCATTGTTCTTTTTCTAGTTTTGGTTATAAGGTTTAGTTTTTCCAGAAATACGTTGATGTTGAAAACGTAATCATATTTGTAGAAACCGTGGTCAGAAACAACAAGGGTTAAATCGGCTAATTTATTTGCTTCTTCAAATGTTTTGTCAAGAGCTTTAAAGATTCTTAAAATACTTTTACGTCCTTTTAATACGTCCTCATAGTATTTGTGAAAAAGTCCATCGGGAACGCTGTATATTACCCAAAACAAGTTCCAATCCAGTTCTTCCATCATCTGGTTGACAGTTTCAACTCTTTTTTCAGTGTCTTCGTACAAAATTTCTAAACTTTCATCATCTCCTCTTTTCAAAATTTTCGGATCGTATAAGGGATAGTTTTTTGCGTATTTTTCTAATTTTTCTGGATAATAGGTCAGTTTTGGACCAAGCCAATCGGATAAAACTTGACAGTTTTTGCTGATTTTGATTATGGGATATGTTAATGGTTGGTTGATGCACACGGTTTTTAAACCTTTTAAGGCTAACATTTCATGAATCCGCGGATACTTAACATCTTCAGAAGTTACAAGTCTGGTTTCATAATTTTCGTTTAGGGTTATAAAGCCGAAAACTCCGTGTTTCCCTGGATTGACTCCGGTTGCTATGCTTGTCCATGCTGGGGGGGTGCAAGGAGGAAAAGTTGATTTAAGCACGCCTTTTAGGGATTTTTCTGAAATTTTTCTGAGATTCGGCATAGCATCGTATGTGAAAAGTCTGTGTAGTATGTGCCAAGCCATACCATCCAAACCAACAACCGCACTTCTCCTACCCATGGCTACATCACTTTTAATTCTAAATTTTCTTAATTAGTTTTCACAACCAGATTTTGTTGTGGGTTTGTTTTGTGTTTTCTTGATTGTCTTTGTAGCTTTCCTTAACATTATAGGGTAATGAGTTACAATTCTGCGATACATAATCTCTATTGGATATTTGATAACTCCTAAAAAAGAGTACTCAATATGTTTCTTCAGCGGAAATCTTAGCCCCCATTTTTTCTTGAACTTCGCATATGATCTGTTGATTTCTATTCGGTTGTATCTAAAATTATAATAACGAGAGAAATCAGCAGGAGCGTAGTCGTGGAAAACCTTACTTTTCAAACAGATAACCTTTCTCCATCTACTATTGAGCAGCTGTAAGTCTTTGTCTATGTCACCGAAGCCAATGAAATATCTTGTATCGAAACGAAAATCGTTTCTAACCTCTTCTCTAAAAACCATAGCACCTGAACTAACACCGTCAACCTCTATAAAGTCCTTAGTGATGTGATTCGGCATTTGGACTGGTTCTTGTTTAATGATACCATTTTTTATTTTCAGATGCGTCCCACCAATCTGAGCTAACGTGCCATCTAGGCGGTAAATAGGAAAACCTACTACACCAACATCCTTCTCCTCCGCGAAGATCTTCAGAACAGGGTTAAGCCAGCCTTGTGTAACGTATATGTCATTGTCGAGCGTCATTATGAATGGAGTAGTCGCCTTTGGCACAATTAGATTTCTCCCCGGGGTGCACCCTAAGTTTCTACTTGTCCGTATTACTTCAACGTTACCGTTCTTTTCCAGCAACCTCAGATATGACTCGGTTTCTTCCCCTTGGTATCCTTGCCTCAACAATATTATATTATAATCTACAGGCGTGTATCTCTTTATAGAGTCTATACATCTTTTAAGACAAGGCAAACGTTTGTAATGCACTATACAAAACGTAAGTAAGGTGCCTTGAGATTTTCTCATGTTCGTAACCTATTTTAGCTCATTTATATTCCTTTTGAACAACGTAAACTAAATTATATGCCCTATTAAAAATACCGCCCTCAAAGACTTGGTCGCCACCGAGTTAAAACTTTAGGATAGTTGCGGTTTAACTAGTTCTATTATTTTTTTGTGGAAGTCTGTTACATCTTTCGGCTTCCAATCAGTTTCAAAATTCAAAGAGTAAAAACCATGTGAACTATGATTCCCAGTCCCGTCAGGCTGAGGCTCCA
>QMYO01000382.1 GCA_003662715.1 Candidatus Bathyarchaeota archaeon
AGATATTCGGATCAGGCCCTACAAGTATCGGACCCGTACTGTCATACAGATATGTGTCTGCACTGTTGATTATTAAGTCAGAATAGAGAGACTCACCCTTTTCTGGAACAGCCTTTACTTCAAATTCGAACTGCGCCAACTTCTTAGGAGTATTAGCCGGAATGGTTATGTCACCCATTAGGGTGTCGCCTATTTTGATTGCAGCGTTAGGATAGAGGTCATAGTAGTATGGATTTCCAATGGCACCTCCACCTATACCATAGAATACATACTCGGAATCCCAGCCCCTGCCGCCCAGAAAGTCATTTGGCCATGCACGATAGGTGTTGTCGTAGGGTACAACATTAATGTACCTTTGATCGTAAACAATGTAGACTTGCCACATCATCAGGTTAAAGTCGGTGTCTGACTCCACCCAAACGGTAACGTTGAATTTGTAGCCAGTACCGACAGTTGAAGTGTCAAAGACATATTCCGAAGGCTCAAAGTATATTCTTATTGTTGGCGAAGCAACACCAACGTCTATTGCGGCGAAGCTGCTGAGAACCAAAAGGGCAATGACAACCAAAGCAGAACTACTCAATAACTTGCGACTCATTTTTACTTCTCCCTTCTCCTCTTTCAATGATAAGTGAAGTTTTTTGGAGATTTAAGTATTACGGAAAAAAGTTCTATAACTAAAAAGAGATATTTTGAATATAAATAAAAGCCCAGCAACACCTCAATAAGAACTGTAATTTTTTGTTACATATAAAAAGGGGGGAAATATGTCAAGGTAGACTCGGCGGCTACTCCTTACCGAACTGCTTGGCAACAGACCAGAGGTCAATCATGTCAACCTTGCCGTCGCAGTTAACATCGGTTGTCAAGACACCCGGATCAACACCAGTAACACCGAAATCTTTTGCTACACGCCAGAGGTCAATCATGTCAACCTTTTCGTCACAGTTAACATCGCCCGGTATGTAATAGGCAGTTATCTGATTCTTCACGCTGAAGTCGGTCTCGCCAGAGAACCTTACATAAAGCTTAACTGTAACTGGACCTACAGGTATTTTATCCCAGTCTTTGATTGTCGGAGTCAATATCTCTGGGTCGATTGGGTCTAAGTTGGCAGTGTTCGGGCTGTCAGGGCTTCCGTAGATGTACCATGAGGCGCCGTTTTTATCAACCAATTCAACGTAGTATTCGACCGTCTTCTGTTCAAATGGATCTATGTTCAGCAACTGTATTTCTATACCTCTTGTGCCGTAAATCTTCGGAGTATTATCAGTTGCCTCACGTCCAACAACCCTTAGGGCGCCTAGTACACCAGCCGCTGAACTGGACGAGGCCAATCTTGCCCAGTAATTGAGATTCTTGTTTATCTTGGCTGTTGAGACTTCATCCCAGTACTCTAGTATCCACGGGCCAGTTCCATAAAGTTTAGTTGGCAAGCCATTGGGACCTGCCTCAGTCCACGGCTTATAGCTTGAGGCACCTGTATAGTCGCCCCAGAAGGGCTCCCAGACCTGCCGTGGATATACCAGGGCTGATCCTAGAAACTCTTGTGCCTTGAAGAATCCTGTTCCATTTATGTAGATTTTGAGCAGATAATCGTGTACTACCTCACATCCCTGGTAGATTGGCGAAATTATTGGCGTATACTCTGGAGCTTGAGTGCTGTTTATGAAGTCGAAGTTCCACTTAATGTCCTCAGCCGTTACTGGGTCGCCGTCCTGCCAAGTTACATCATTCCTTAGCCATATCCACAGTATCATTCCAGTCGAGTTGTCTGGCAGCTTCCACGGCTCAATTTCCCAGTGGGTTGCCACCCACGGCACAATATCATGCGTGTATGGGTTATATACGTAGAGGGCGTCATACATCCTGTTCAGTATTGTTACTTCGTAGACCCATGATGCCTTAAACGGATTTATTGTTGAGACATCTCCGCTAACGTGATAACGCATCTCGCCGCCTACCGGAGTGTCCGCCCAGTGTAGGTTAGCAAACGTCCATGGCATGACTGTTTGATACGCAGCGCTTCCGAATCCAGGCGACTCTACCCAGTCAACTAGACCCGGCTTGTATAGGTCGAAGTAGTTTCTCGAATAGATTGGCAGATATGGACATAGGTAGTAGAGCTTCCACTGTACAAGCCAGCATATATCCCTCAATTCTTCCAGTTCATATATGATTCTTTGATAAGTTCCAGGCTCAAATATGAGTTCTAGGGCTTCTCCTGGATTGAGCGTGAAGGTCTTAAGTATCCTAACCTCCACAACGTATGGTGTAACATCAATTGTATAGTCTTCTCCCTCTACTAGTTCTTCATCCCAGACTCCTCCCTCAGCTGAACAGTGTTCTAGAACAACCTTTTGTGGAGTGGCTTCCGGCATATCTACAATTTCGAATGCATATGTAGCTGGCGCAACATCCTTTGGCGTATCCTCATAGTTCATTGCTAGTATTTCGTAGTCCTTCATCCTCCAGAACTTGAGGCTGTCCAGAAGCCTGTTCACGCCCGGAACATTCATTCCTGGGCTGTTGTTTCCTCCTTCTACGTCAGCATCTGGATGGAAGAAGTCCCAGAGGTAATCTGGCTCTGGACCTAGACCCCAGCATAGGAAGTAGATGTCATGGTCCCTATTATAGAATGGAACCAGAATTAATGGGTCAATCACATCCATCGGCTCGTCTTGGAAGATTCCCCCGTCATCCGGATTCATTGCATCTCCAAAATTATCCGTTTCAATCCCCGTGAAGAACTTGTTCCACTTAACCGTATGTCTCCTCGATATCTCGTGACTTGTCGGAGCTATGGCATCTCCTGGACACATGACATAAATGCCGTAGGCGTCTCCCGCCCATCGGTCTCTTAGGCGTTGACCGTTGGGCATTATCCAGTTGTCTACTCCGGCATCACCCTGGAAGCCTGCAGACTCAAGTACCTGTTCGGCCCATGTCCAGTCTTCTGGATAGGGCGTAATGTATGGG
>QMYO01000383.1 GCA_003662715.1 Candidatus Bathyarchaeota archaeon
ACAAAATATTAAGCTTATTTAGCTAAATAAGAATTGCATACGGCTTTATTTTTGGTGCGGGGGTTTAGGTTTACATACACGTTTATAATCCACGTTTTTATGGAGTCCATTAAGAAAACGAGGCAAATGAAAGAATAACACTTATATAGATAACAAAGTTATCCATATGTTGTTGGAGGATGTTTGGTGGTGGATGCAATAAACGTCCATAATCTAACCAAGTGTTATGGAAACCTATTGGCGGTAGATCATATTAGCTTCGCAGTTAGGCAAGGGGAGTTTTTTGGATTATTAGGACCAAATGGAGCAGGGAAGACTACCACAATTCGTATGCTCACAGGACTTTTGAAGCCCACGAGTGGCACCGCACATATCATGGGAATAAACGTTGTAAAGAATCCAGTAGATGTGAAAAAACAGATAGGCGTGATCTCTGAGACCGCAAATCCTTATCTAGAGATGAGTGCATGGGACAATCTTATGTTTGCTGGCAGCATACATGGTATGCCCAAGGGTAGACGGAAAGAACAGGCGGAAAACCTCCTTAAACTCCTTGGAATTTATGATCGTCGAGATGAAAAAGTGGAAAAATTTTCAAAGGGACTACGAAAACGGGTGACAATAGCTATAGCTCTCGTCCATGATCCTCCGCTCTTGTTCTTGGATGAGCCAACAGTGGGACTCGATGTGCAGAGCGCGAGGATGATACGGGAATTGCTGCGCGAGTTGAACGAACAAGGTACGACAATCTTCTTGACCACACATTACATTGAAGAAGCAGATATACTCTGCGATCGAGTTGGCATAATTGAAAACGGAAAACTTGTTGCCCTCGATTCACCAGAGAATCTTAAAGCCGCAGGTAGAGAAGAAAAGATAGTGGAAGTATCTTTTGACAGTTACGTGAGGAAAATCGAGAACGAACTTGCCCAACTACCCGCCGTGAATATGACCAAGAAGCGAGGAGACAAATTCCAACTCTATACAGGCGACCCTTCGCGGGTCATCCAAGAATTGAGCAAAATTGCTGAGGAAAAAAATTTAAAGATAGTCTCTCTCAATGTGTTGACACCCACATTAGAAGATGCGTTTGTGGAGTTGACTGGTTTTTCTTCGCTGGATATGGAACGAATGGAGCAGATAGGACGACTGAAGAAAATAAAGATTAAAGGAGGATGAGAAAAATGGGAGAGAGTATGATGAATAATCTTAGAAAAGCTGTCGCAATAGCGTGGAAAGACTCAAAAATATATTACTTTTCTGCGCCCACTGTAATGATGGGACTGCTTTTCCCTGTGTTGATGTTCTTGACGTTTTGGATTGGACGCGACCTTTCAGTGTATGAAGCGCTCCCAGGTTTGGCGGCGCTTACTGCATTCTTTAGTGGTTCCTCAATAGGTGTCACTACTCTAGCACTCGAGCGAACGAAGGGAACCTTTGATACACAACTTGCTATGCCCGTTTCCTTACTTGTGATTGTCCTGGGCAAAACCATCGCCAGCTTCTTATACGGGTTTACGATCACTATAATTCCCGTGGGGATTCTTGCACTCTTATCGCAAAGTCGAATTGCAAGTCCAATACTGTTTCTTGTCAGTATTACCTTCTCGGCGCTCGCCTCAGCAGGATTAGGCCTAGTTCTTTCGGCAACCGCTCGGCACGTACATGAGGCAATGACACCATTAAATATTATCCGTATCCCAATGATGTTCATTTCAGGCCTTTTCGCTCCCATTACCAACCTTCCAAGTTTTCTCCAGGGCATAGCTTACATTATGCCTCTGACCCATACAGTCAGCTCGCTTCAATACGCAATTCTTGGTCAATGGAATATGGAGACATTCCTCGCTAGCGTTGGAGTACTAGCCTTATATGCAGTGCTTTTCTTGATAATTGCGGCTAAAAGACTCGGAAAGTCACTAGAGAAAGGATAGAGAGGGTACGAGGATGTGTCATGAGTGCCGTTATCACTATCCAGGCCATGCGTTCATTGAAACTCTGATTCTCTGGATTATCCATAAGCGACCCTTGCATGGGTATGGAGTAAGAAAAAAGATTGGAGAAATGACTAGCCATTATACTCCGAAACCAGGAGCAATTTACACGATCCTCAGGAGAATGGAGAAAAAAGGACTGCTCGCTTCTCAATGGAATGAAAGAACAGGAAAAAAAGATAAACGCATTTATTCTGTTACAGAAAAAGGAGAAATGCTTCTTAAAGTACGACTTAAAATAATGAAAGAAAGAATAAGATTACTAGAACAGATGGTTTCCTATTATGATAGTAATTTGGAGAAGACAACTTAGTTCCGCGCACTTTCTCTGTTTTCCACTCCCTTTTGAAAGATAATCTCCTACTTAATAATTATCATCCTTTCTTCAACACATCGCAGTCTAATATCCTTCAAACACCTATTTAGCGATGTATGTTACGCGAATATTGTGCAAATTTGGTGCGGGGGGCGGGATTTGAACCCGCGGAGGCCTACGCCAGAGGATCTTAAGTCAGTGATGAGTTGTTCGAGGAGTTTTGGAACGCTTTGATTTGAAGCTTTAGCCATTGCCGTTAACTGTTCTTTGAGGGTTAAGGGTATGGTTATGGCTCCGTAGCCAGGTTTAGGCATTTTCTTTCACGTCTCCTTTACGTTTATTATTTTGTGGTTTCTGGTTTTTAAATTGCAGTATAGGATTTTTTGTAGTGGTGGTTTGTTCCTGCTGGGTGTAGGCTTCCTCTTCGATTGAGGGTAAGCCTTTCTTTTCTCGCCAAAGGTTTCGTAAAACGATAAGTTTGTCTGTGTGGAAGTATCCGCCTTCTCTTAGCTCTTTGCGGGTTGCTGTCAAGCCTTTAAAGTCTTCGCCCATGCCTTTAGCCTGCTCCATCTGATAAAGCTGCTGAGCCTTCTCCCAGATTAATGGGCGAACATATGGCCAGAACTTACCTGGTTTCCGCTTGTGTTTTGGCATAGATATCG
>QMYO01000384.1 GCA_003662715.1 Candidatus Bathyarchaeota archaeon
ATTATTAAAAGGCGACCTTTAAGTGTTGCTCTCCTGCTGCTTTTAACAGTTTCCGTTGGACTGTTGTTTCTAAGCTTGGGGAATAGTTCTGAAGGCGACAAGAAAGTTCCGCGGGTTAAGCTTTTTCCAGAGGATTTGACAGATGTCGCGGTTGGAGAAGTTTTCAGTGTATATATTGAAGTTGAAGATGTAGAAAATTTGTATGGTTTCGATTTAGCTTTTGTTTGGAATAACAAGTTTGTCGAATACGTTGACCACAAGGTTATGATTCCTGTTGAAGATTGGGAAAATGGTGTTCTTCACGGGCCTGTCTTACTAGTCAAAGATGATTTAAACTCGACCTTAGGTGTTTACAGACTTGTTTGTGCATCGGTCAGTCCTGCTGACGCTTTTGATGGAGCTGGAACTTTAGTAGTGATCACGTTTAAGCTTAAATCTCCAATTGAGAAGAGACCTTACGACATTGTTAATGTTGAATTATCAGATAATAAAGGGCAACCTATGCTAAATTGTGAGAATCAGGTTTCAGGTTTCGTTGTTAGCGATAGCGTTTGGGAGTTTATCCGTAAACGTGCCAAAGACCCGATGGTTGATGGATGGCTGCGTTGGTGGAGAACACAGTTACGGCGCAAGTATGGAGTCTAAAATTGCTGCTCTCTTAAGCTGCTTCCCCCTCTTTTTCTACGAAGTAAAAGCTTAATTATCTGCTTTTTAAAATCCTATGATGATAGAGATGTTGGAAGGCGCATTTTCTGTAGGTTCTCGTTGTATCCGAAAGAAGGATTTAATAGCTTTTTTGTTATTAACTGCTGCTCTATCGTTAATTGTAATCAAAATTTTCTGGCTTACATATATGGAGGTTTACCGTCTTTTACACTATCGCGAGATTTTTGCTCTTTATCAAGCTCCTGCTCCTCAGTGGATTGATATCCTCCTCTTGTTAATTGCAAGTTTCCTGATAGCTTCACTTTTTTCCACTGCAAAAACCCTTGTTTATGGCTTTATACTATCTTTCTTTTTCTCCTTTCTAGTAGCCGTTGTTTATGTTTTCTTGTTTATATGGTATACCTTGGGATGGGGGGAGATTTTCTCGCTTGGACCTTACGACTGGGAAGTTCCACTGTTCTTCTCGATTTTGAATGTGTTTAGGATAATGTTCCCAATAGTGATTGCTCCTTGTCTAGTAGGTGCTTTAATTGCTTTTCTTGTTAGAGGCTTAAATATTTTCTAGAATAAATTTCTGGTAAAAATAAAAAAACGAGGGGAGAGGAACTTGGGGTTGCTATTTTTTGACTTTAACCAATTTTGGTTTGGTTATTATAACTAAAACTGTCGATGCTACTAGACTTAGCACTAACACTAGTGATGTAGGATATTCAGGTATCACTACCTGTGAACCTTCCACGTTGTGTGGTAGTGGTGGTGAACTGTCACTTCCGTGCCATGGAGACCACGGGTAGTCTGGATGCGGAAATCCTGCCAGCTCTATTATTAGAGGCATTCCGTAGAAGGGACTGTTGATATCCTTGTCTTCTACTGTTCTTATTTGGTCAACAATTATGTCTAAAGACAACCCGTTAACTAGGTAGGTTCTATTGCCCACATCGCCTTCGAAGGTAATGTAGTCGCCTATCGTCAAGTTTCCGCTGCTGTCCGAATCTGTCCAATCCACTAGTGTATATGTGGGTAGTGTGTTCGGATAGATTTCCTTCCAAGTTGTGTTAATTGGATTCTCCAAGTCTAGAAACTCTTGGTATGTGCCATTGTATTCTACATAGTAGGGTCTTGTGTCCGGCTCTGCGTTATAATCTACTGTAATGTATGAGGCTGCTGTGTAGTTGATCCACCATGTTGAATTAGCAGGCCAGTTGAATGGACCGCTAAAGTATCCGAGTGCCCACCAGCCTTCAAGCTCCCAAGGCCACTCAGGCTCATACCACCACTCAGCCGGCGGGGACTGCTCAAAGCCCAAGTTTCTAGCAAACCTCTCAGTTCCGTTCGGAAACTTAACATAGACGCTCTGGATTCCTGAAGCAACATATTTAATGGCGGGCCAACCGTTCAAAGTGTTATTAACGCCATCCTGCCAGCATTCGTTTGTTATGTTAACATCTAATGGATGTAGCAGTTCTATTTTGTCGTCGTCAGGATAAACTATGTAGTCGACGCCTTCAGTCAACGTATAAGTGTGTTCGTCAGGCGTAAATGGTAGAGCATGCACAGTTATGCTGTTAACAGATACAAACGGATATTGTAGTGTGAAGTTGCCTGTCCAGTAAGGATTGCCAAAACCGTTGTATGCTGCAGCAGTGCCGCCGCCAGTAGTTCTACCAGGCAAGCCACAATTCTCCAAACCTTCATTCGGAAAGTCAGCTACCCATATATAGTCATCAATAGCTTGGAAAGGCTGTTGTTCTAATGGTCCTAACGTTCCTTTTATATCGTAGAGTATGTATCTGTGCCATTTTCCGTTACTTGTATTATTCAACAATAGTTCGTCTCCAGCGCTTAGTTGAGAATTTCCATCGTTATCCGTCCAACTAAATAGGTTATACGGAGTGCTATAGTCGTAGCTGTTTATGGCAGTCCAATCTGTATCTATCGGGCTAGTCAAATCAATAAGTCCGTCATCAGCATGCAAAATCATCCTATGAATGAATGACTTCGGGTTCTTTAAAGTAATGTTTACGCTTAATATTGGGCCTTCATAAGTTGAATTGAATGTTACCGAAAATACTGAGAAATTGCCTGATGGTGCTGTGTGATTTCCATCCCCACCTGGTAGTCCTAAGAAAGCAACATACACCCAGCCCTCGTCATTATTAATAGTCTTGTTAACTTCAAAGATGCCGCCAGGCCAGAAACCAGCAAATGTGCCTTCTGGATCAATCGTAACATTCAAAGCCTCTATGATGGTGCTGTTGTAGTGCATGTATATGTCAAAGCCGGCGACATCCCAGAATGGATCAAG
>QMYO01000385.1 GCA_003662715.1 Candidatus Bathyarchaeota archaeon
ATAAAAATAATGAATACTTTACTAGGTTTTAAAATTTTTAGAAAAATAGGAAGTTAAAAAAAGAAGGGAGGATTTTTATGGGTCGTGAATTCCGCCTTTCTTTTCTGAGCCGTGAATCCATTCGGTTTCGCTTATTGTGCCTAAGCATTCAACTATGCTGAAGCTTGTTGGTTTGTAGCCTTCGCCTGTGCTTTGGTAGTAGGTTATTTCAACTATTATTGCTGTTAACCCCTCTGGAGCATCTTGTAGCTGGTATATGCCTTCTTCGTGGAACCATTTAGACACATAGAACGTGTCTATGCCATCATAGCCCCATATATTGAATAGGACTGTTCCATTAATGTCTTTGTAGGTTGAAACGACAGCGTAGCCTGTTGTGCCGCTATCTGCGTAGGACCGTGTTTTGGTCAGGTTCCAGCATGTTAATGGAATTATCGCGTTTTCCCATGGTGCGTACTCTGTGAATTCTGTTAAGCCGAAGAATGCTTGGATGAAGTCGTTTGCATACCATGCTAGCACATTGGCTCTGGGTCCAGCTTCAACAATTATGTTGCTGCTTGCAATTGGCCACGTGGTGCACCAGTCATCTTTGAGGGCTGTTCTGTAGTCTGTGCCGCTGTAGTAGTAGTTTTCTCTTGTATAGCCTGTACCAATTCTGCTCATTACCCATGGCATTTGCAATGACAAGGCGGAGTTGTACATGTCTGCACCTGCCAAGCCGTATTCTACTTGCTTGTTCTTGAAGGCTGCTGAAACCATGGACAAGCCTGCAGAGTCAACTGATTTGGCGTCTCTGCCGACTATGCCCCATTCGTAGCGTCCGCCCATATGCTCAAGATAATGATACCCCATGTAAGGTGTGAATGTTACATTTAATTGTTTTGTCGTTAAGTTGTATGATATTTCACTTGCTAGGTGTAGTCGGATGTCTAGCTTATCCATGTGGACCGTTTCTTCAGGTGAAGTTATGTTCCACGTCAGTATCGTTGGCTCTTGACTTATGCACGTTATGGTAACATAGGTGCCGCTGTAAGTCACGTTATCCCAGAAGTAGTAATTGTTGTAGTAGGTTTCTTCTTTAAAGACTTTGAAGTCTGTGTGAATTCCATCCAAGTCAGGGTCGTCAAGGTATTCTGTAAAGTTGCTGACCACTGTGTTTTTTACGGTTATTTCCATTGTCACGTCAAAGTTGAATCCATGGATTACTCCTAACGGGTCAGCGTCGAACAGGTAAGAATCACTATAGGTGAAAGTCACGCTATCTCCTGGGTCTATGTTATCGAATGTGTTAAAATATTCTGTTAAGGCAATGGAGTCTCCGTCTTCCCATTCTGGCAGCGTCGAATACAATATCTTATAGTCGTGACCTACATCTAAGCCAGAAATTGTCATGGTTCCATCAGGGTTATAGGTTACCGTATACGTGTCTTGTCCCTTCCAGGCGTAGCCCACTCTAGCCTCCACTTCATCCTCTGTCAAGTCTTCAACCCTCTCGGAAAACTCACAGTACTGGTCCCAATCGGCGTCTGCAACTTTCTTAACGGGCTTGTGGGTTGTAGTGAATGTGCCAGTCGAATCCAAGTCATACTCAACCCACCTGCGCGTTGCCTTGTGCACAGCGTCATTCAAGTCCCATGGGTTAAAGATTTCGTTAAGCTGGTACAAAACTTCGCTATCAAGAACATTTTCTCCGCCTAGTTGCTCGTCGTCACCATTATGGAAGTCTGTCACGCCATAGACGCTTACGCCTCTGAACTGCCTACCAATATTGAGGCCACTAACTTCCTCTTCTCTGTCTGCAAGGATGAAGTCCCATTCGCCTACAACAAGCGGGGCGAGGAACGGTTCATTGCCTGAGTAAGAGTCAATCCAGTGCGGATCATCAGCGTCCATGGCTCTGTTCCACGTTTTTACACTGCTGCGTGCTGCGTCAGCCGACCAGTCGCTTAGGCTAGGCCAGAAGGCATGCCAACCCACATAAGCCTCGTCATTGGAAATTATTTGAGCAACATCGTAGGTTCCGCTTGCGCGTGGTTCAGGTCCCCAAGCGTTAATTTCCACACCATCATATACAACGCCTGCTGGAAGGGTTGGAAGCATAGTCCAGTCCTCGTTATAGACTGTGGCTTGCCCCTCTGTCTTAGCATCGTTAGTGCCAGTTCCCTGTGTGTAGAAGTGAACATAGCTGCTGTAGTCAATGGTTCCAGAAACGCCTTTGGCGCCTAAGTCCCACTCTTCCCTGTTGCTAAACTGAACCAGTATAGCCATTGGGATAGTAATTGTTTCCTCTCTTGGTGTTTTTATTGGCAAGTCAGCGATGACAAACTTAGCTTGCTCAATCATCTTAACATCCTTTAAGACAACGACCTCCTTCTTAACCTTGTTGAACATTATTGTTAAAACAACGTCAACTATGTGCAAATTATCATCAGTTTCCTCGTACCAATCGTAAATGTGCGTTACACTTTTGGCAACAAACAACCGCGGTCCATCATACAACACTGTTGTTGGCTCAGTAATAGCGGTGCCATTAGTCTTCCTTCCACCGTTAACCAATCCCGTTATCGGCGTGAAACCGTCAAGCTCTAAACCTTTGTCGTCAAAAGTTTCCTCCCACTCGTATTGTGGATGATACGGTGGATAAGTGTAATCATTGTCAACTCTTATCCAGTTCTTGCCATAATCCGACTTGTCAGCGAAGAGCGCACCAGCCCATACACATCTTGGACCCCAATCTTCGTGCACATACCTGATGTCAATATACCAACCGTTTATCCAAACTTTTTTGGGCAACTTACTTTCATCAATACTTGGGCCGGCGGGAGCCGCGAAAGGATCACGGGCATCAGCGTATTCCAAACCCACATTCGTGTTGCTGTTAATTAGTTCGCCGAACTTTGAAAAGCCAACTTTCAGACTCTCCGCTGCGTATGGGTAAAGCGCGTAAGTGTCGTTGTCGAG
>QMYO01000386.1 GCA_003662715.1 Candidatus Bathyarchaeota archaeon
ACAAGTTTAGTGAATTTCAATTTCGCCTTTTGTAAGGTCGATTTTTACGGTTTTGGCCTTGAGCTTATAGCATAAGCCTTTTTCTCTATTGTAAAATTTTTCAACCAGTCCAGAATCCACAAGTTTTTCTAAGGCCCGATAGATCGTCTCTCTATATTTCACTTTCAGCCCTTTGTTATTTAGTTCTTTAAGAACAAGCATCACATTCATAGGTTCATCAGATATTATTTTTAGGATTTCTCTCCTAAGTTGTGAGTTGAGAGCTTTCAATACTTTGTCAGTATCCATAGTTGAATTGATTTATTCCATGCTGGTTATAGCACTTTGTTGCATAGGTCGTCATTTAGTTGATTTTTTTGACAACAATAATTTTTGAATGTAAACGGCAACAGTGTAGTTGTGATTGCATGGTTCTTTAAAGTCTCGGGGACAACTAATGAAAGTTGTTAAAGTGGTTACTCATCACAAAAATCCTGCATGGGCGGCTGAGCTTTTTTATCAAGAAGGCGTTGTAGCGGTAGGTTGGACCGATTTTGGCGACCTTAAAAATTTGACTAAAGAACAAATAATGGAAATAAGCCGAAAAAAGTGGCGACGGACCCCCGCTGAGAGCTTAAAGGATGCAACTCAATTAATTTGCTTTAGGGATGAAATTGCGAAGGGAGACCTGATTATTGCTTACAGAAAACGAAATACTGTTGCTATGATTGGAGAGGTTGAAAGCGACTATTACTTTGATGATAAAAATTTAGTTGGGAACCCTCGTGGAGAGGTGGGGTATGCGAACCAGCGCAAAGTTAAGTGGTGGAAAGAACCGAGAAATTTCAATCGCTCCTACCTGCCTTCTCCCTTAAAAGAAAAAGTAGCGCTTCCGGGAACAGTCTCAATAATTTCTATGGATTTTGACAAGAATGAACTGGTAGAACACTTGAAAAAAGCAGGGTTAAACGTTAGTTTCGGAGAAGAACCACAAAGAAATTGGTGGGTTGAAAAAACTTATGTTAAAGGTAGGCCTGGTAGAGAATCTGGAGATTATGCGTTAGGGAAGGCTTTATGGTCGCCCCAGAAGGATAAAAGAGGAGCAGATTACTATAAGAATATGCGGGAAGTTAAAAAAGGCGACGTTGTTCTCCATCTAATAGATAATGAAAGCATAGTAGGCGTTTCTGTTGTTGAGCAAGAATATGACGATACTTTTACGTGCCTGCCTGGAACAGAATGGGATGATGGAACCGGTAAAAGACCGGGATATTTAATACGCCTTAAAGATTATGTCCCTCTTGACCAACCAATAAGGAAGAAAGAAATTCTTAACGAGAAAAATAAAGCGACGCTCACATCTTTATTAGCGGGACACAAGAACCTATTTTATAACCGTAGCTTAAAATTAAGTCAGGGGGCATACATAACTAAGGCCCCTCAGCGATTAGTTGAGTTAATAAACAACATCTATAAAGAGAAAACAGGAAAGGGTTTGCCCTACTTTACCCCCCGCGAGAGAGAAAGCTTCAAACAAGAGGTTTCTGCAAAGGGCAATATAACACTCAATGACTATTTAGTATCTCGTGGTTTTGTATTTGACGAACCTCTGGTATCAGCGTTTTACGTCGCGCTAAAAACAAAGGGTTTTGTAATATTGGCGGGGTTGACAGGCACTGGAAAGACTAAGCTGCCCCAACTTTTTTGTGATTTAATTCTTGATGAAAAACAACATCTTTTTGTGCCGGTTAGGCCTGATTGGAGGGATAGTAAACCTTTAATTGGGTATTTCAACCCAATAGAGGGCCTCTACGAGGATACTAAGCTTTTGAGTTTAATAGAAAGTGCACGCGACAATTGGATAAATGCGCAAGCTAAAGTTCCTTTCATTCTTTTGCTTGACGAAATGAATTTAGCCAGGGTTGAATATTACTTTGCCGATTTTTTAAGCGTGTTAGAATCTGGAAGAGACGAGAATACAGGATTCCTTACCAAAGAGCCCATATTGCTTCATTCACTGGAGAAAAATTGTCAAACAAGAAATGGCGAGTCTATCCCATCAGAGATCAAATTACCTCCTAACCTTTATTTTGTTGGGACCGTAAATATTGATGAAACTACATACAGTTTTAGCCCAAAAGTTCTTGACAGAGCATTTGTAGTTGAATTCTGGCAAGTGGATCTTGAAAAGTTCCAAAGAAAACGCAGCGGAGAAATTAACGGTGTAGCAAAGCAGCAGCTGAAATCTTTAATAATAGAAGATTTATCCAGAAATGGCAAATTTTTGGCTTATACAGAAGAAGACGTAGATTCAGCTATCCAATCGTTAGGCACTTTATTCAAGGACCTGAAGGGGCTCCACGAGATTTTGCAAAAGTTCGGTTTACATTTCGGATATCGTGTAATAAAGGAAATAGCTTTGTTCTATAAGAATGCTGTTGAATCTATGAATAAAAGAATTATTCGTTTTGATTCAAATGAACAAATTCTTGATTATGCGATTTTAATGAAGATTCTGCCGAAAATCCACGGTAACCGGGGTAAAGTGGAAGCCCCATTGATCAGAATGCTTGCATGGGCAATGAATCCAGAAAAATGGAATGAAAAAATTGAAGAAATTCAAGAGAATGGAAGAATAAAAAGTGAACTTCTACAAACATTATTAAACAGTCCAATGGACTTTTTGTCCAAAGTTGCTGATTCTCGCAATATCAAGTATCGTCATACCGCAGAGAAAGTTACAAGAATGCTATATCAAGTGTATTCAACTGGCTTTACCAGTTATTTATAATTACATGGAATAAACGAAAGACAGCCTATTCCCTCTTCAAAGTGACATATTTTTTCAAAAATTTCTTCGAAACTTCCCTCTGTTTTTTGGTAGGCATACTTCGAGTAAAAAATATTCTTGTTCCCGGGATACAATATTATAGCCGATTTTAAATTGAGTGCATATTTATACGAGTGCATTTTAA
>QMYO01000387.1 GCA_003662715.1 Candidatus Bathyarchaeota archaeon
CACCTTTAATATAATCCTGTTTTGCCGGGTCTAAACTGTCAAGAGAAATTGCCACGAAATCTACGTGGCGTAAAGCATCAATTTTTTTGGCAGCCATGCTGCCATTGTCATAAACTGTTGTTATAAATAATCTTGAGGCATATTCCAAAATTTCATCAATGTCTTCTCTTAAAAGGGGGTTTCCGCCAGAAAAAACAATTTCAATAACGCCTAAATCTCGAAGAATATCTAAACCTTTCTTAATCTCTTCTGTTGACAATTCTTTAGTATCTTGTTCCTGCCAGACGTTACATCCTTTGCATCGATAGTTGCATTTTCTTGTAATCATCCATTGTGCATGGTAGGGTTTATTGGGCATTAGAGAGAGCAAAGCAATTCTAGCTGCTTTTTCAAAGGTAATCAAGGTCGTGACCAGTGGGTTATTCTTTTGTCTGATTTAAATTCTTTACCCAAAAACACGAGATAATTAACAATTAGATTTTTCGGTTTACAAATGATGGATTTGTTTTTTGATTTCTTGCATATACTCATGGCGTGTTTATACGTCAAAATGTAAGTAAACTTTATAATAGACATGACAAACTTCCTATAAAATCCGAAGGGCGCTAAATGAAAGTTTACATAATCGTTCCGTCTATAAACCCATTGGTAAACTTAAGAAATTTAGTAAATCAAAGCGATAACTGTTTAAAAATAATAGTTGTTGACGAAGGAAATGGAGATATCCGTAAACTGAATGACAAACTTCTTTCAAAAATTCCACACGAATACTATGGTCCTAAAGAAAGGGAAAGATGGTTTAAAGATAGATTCGGGACAAGATACGGTAAATACTTAGCGGTAATACCTGAAAAATGTCATGCTGAAACCTCCTTCGGGTTTCTAAAGGCATACGAAGATAATGCAGATGTAATTATAGAAATTGACGATGACGTGCACGTCTCAGAAACTTTTGTAAGAGAACACATTGATAATTTGTTTAATCCAAGAGGGGTCAGCGTTAACACTGAAGAGGGATGGTACAATACTATGGAAAATCTTTATCTGAATACAAATCATAAAATTTTTCCTAGAGGACACCCCTATGACTTATCATGCAGAAGAGAAAAGTATGCGTGGACAGATATCGATAAAACTACGGTACTTAATATGGGGCTTTGGAAAGGACATCCCGATCTGGATGCTATAACAATTTTGCACCACGGGGGACTAGACGGAAGGTGTGGCATTCAAAGTCAGGGTTGCAAAAGAAAAAGAGTAATCCCAGATTTTAAAACATATTTCGCGCTTTGTAGTATGAATACGTCATTCTTGCGAAAAATTGTCCCCTCTTACTATCAACTATATATGAATCATATGAACGTGGATAGATTCGACGACATATGGTCAGGAGTGTTTCTTAAACGGATAGCTGATCATTTGGGAGATGGATTAAGCATTGGTAAACCGTTATGTACACATGCAAAAAGGGAACGAAATGTTTTCAAGGATTTAGAGAAAGAAATAATGGGGCTAGAAATGAACGAGGTTATATGGAAAATATCAAGTGAGTGTGAATTTTACTCGAAAACTTATGCCGACTGTTATTTAGAATTATGCGATAGCATAGAAAAATTTGGTGGCAAATGGTTAAGAAAGCCATGGCAGCTTAAGTTTTGGAAAGATCAAACGGAAAAAATGAGAAGATGGATTGATATTATTGACCAAATTTCCTGAAAAATGATTTTAGCCACTTATGCGAAGTTTAAATCATGTTAAAAAATAATTGTCCCAAGGTTTCTGTTATTGTTGTAAATTTTAAAAGTAAAAAACAACTGAGAAAATGCTTGGAACATCTTATTAAAACATCTTATCCAAATTATGATATTATTGTTGTAGATTGTCTTACACCTAATATAAAAAGGTGGATGAAACGATTCTTTCCAAAAATCAAGCTGATTCATTACAACCATGATATCGGTGCCTCTGCTTCCCACAATGTGAGCGCAATTGCGAATGATAGCAAATATTTAGCTTTCATAGACAATGATTCTTACGTCACCAAAAATTGGCTTACTGAACTGGTAAAGATTATGGAAACAGATAAGAAAATAGGTGCAGCTCAAGCCAAAATATTACTAACTCAAAACAAGAGGTACATGGACCACTTGGGATTAGCAATAGACGCACTTGGAACATGGTATACTCCACGAGGAATTAACGCAGATAGATTTAACAGTTTAATCGAAATTTTTGCTGCCTCTTCCGCTGGTTTTATTGTTCAAAAAGAAGCTTTTGATCGAGTTCAGGGTTTCGATGCTGATTATTTTATCTACGATGACGATACTGACTTTTCTTTTCGACTAAGATTATTCGGATATAGAATAGTTTTTGTTCCTTCAGCCGTAATCTTCCATGATGCGGACCCAGCGAGAGTATTTTCTCCCAAGAAACTTTTCCATGCTTTCAAAAATAGAATTTATACTATGCTGAAAAATTACCAGCTTAGAAATATTTGGTGGCGTTTAGCTTTGTACTATCTCGCGACCTTTGCTGTTGGAGTCTACTTTCTGATAATTAACCGAAAGTTTGAGGCAACAGCTCTTTTAAGAAGCACTTTTCTCCCATTAAAGAACCTCAAAAGTATCTGGAGAAAAAGAGCGTATGTTCAGTTTTATCGGCAAATTAGTGATTCTGAACTTATCCGTAGAGGTTTCTTGAGATGTGACCTTCGTGCAACATTGTCTGACACTATGTCAAAACTCAACTATGTTAAGAAAACGTGATTAGCAAATGGATTTAATTGATAATTTTCGTTTCTAGAACTTTGTTAATTGGTATTTAACAAATAATAAGTTGACATCTAAAAAAGAATTATTTCTACTAGAAAGCAAATATTTATAAAAAAAGCATAGGCAGCGGTATAAAATCGCACATTTAACTTAGAAGTTACTTAGAAATTATTACGTG
>QMYO01000388.1 GCA_003662715.1 Candidatus Bathyarchaeota archaeon
ACTGCTTTCGGCTGCCGAGGAGCTTTTTGGAATAAAATCTGTAAAGAATAAGAAGATTTAAGAAGTTTAAAAAGGTGAGGAAGTGAAGCTGTCTGTTGATGTTGTTGTGTTGTCCAAAGGTGACTACAAAAGTAAGGCCGGATACTTGCCTCTATGCTTGGCATCTATTAAACGCCAAGTTAAGTATCACAGATTGATAACTGTGGTGAACTCTCTAGGTGAGCAGTCTTTGAATGTAATAAAGAAGTACGGTGGGGAAGTGTATGAAGAAAACTTTGGAAGTTTAGGCAAAATACGAGAGTACGCAATACGCCTGGTGGATTGTCCCTTTTTCCTTTTTGTGGATGATGACTGTGTTTTAAGGCGTAATTTTATGGAAATTACAAAGTATTTGCAGGAAGATGTTGGAGGAATCGAGGGTTTAGACTACATTGTTAATCCGAAAAGGCAGTTGTTCGCCGAAGCGATGAGAGGTTTACCTTTTGGCAACAATAGTTTGAGTCGAAGAGCGTTTACTGGAGACACATTGATACGCACTGAGGCTGTAAAGGATATAAGAATACCTATGTGGGTGAAAGCTTTTGAAGATGAGTATATTCGAAGACATATTGAGAATCGAGGTTACCGTTGGGTTAAGGCCGTAGATAGATATTATTGTGACCATTACGACTTTGGGGGACCGCATGTTGGATATTCTGTTGGCGTATGCGCAAAGAGAATGGGATACTTAACGAATAAACAATCATTAGTTAACTTCATCAAAGTGTTTCCACAAGTAGCGTATGCTTTGGCGAAAACGCGTTACTGGCCGTTGCTACCATACCAAATTAAGTTTTATTTCTATTGTTTGGCAGGTGTTTTGTGTTCTTGTTAAAGGGATTTCAAAAATTATGTGGATGCTGAAAAAAATGTTCAAGTCTAAGGAACTATTTGAGAAGGCAAAGAAACTTATTCCAGGCGGGGTGAACAGTCCAGTTAGGGCTTTTGGACCTTATCCTTTTTTTGCTAAGTATGCGAAGGGCTCCAGAATCGTTGATGTTGATGGAAACGAATACATAGACTATTGTATGGGTTATGGTCCGCTAATTCTTGGACATGCGCCTGATCCTGTGGTGGAAGCTGTTAAGGAACAGCTTGAAAAGGGAACTTTATATGGGACACCTACCGAGCAGGAGGTAGAATTGACCGAGCTCATTTGCGAGGCTGTGCCATGTGCAGAGATGGTTAGGCTTGTGAATACTGGAACTGAGGCGACTATGAGCGCCATTAGGGCGGCTAGAGGATTCACTGGAAGGAAGAAGATTGCGAAGTTTGAGGGTTGTTATCATGGAGCGCATGATTATGTGCTTGTTAAGGCTGGGTCGGGCGCCACAACCTTTGGAATGCCTAACTCATTGGGCGTTCCGGAAGAGACAACGCAAAACACATTGGTTTTGCCCTACAACGATTTTGAAAGTTTCGAGAAGACTGTTGAGCGGGAAGGCGAAGAAATTGCAGCTGTTATTATTGAGCCTGTCATTGGAAATGCAGGTGTAATTCTTCCTAGAAAGGGATATTTGGAGTTTATTAGAAAGTTAACAAAAGATAGGGGTATAGTTTTAATTTTTGACGAGGTTATAACTGGTTTTCGCTTAGCTTTGGGAGGTGCACAGGAATATTATGGTGTAGTGCCGGACATGGCGACGCTGGGCAAAGTTTTGGGTGGAGGCTTTCCAATAGCAGCCTTCACCGGCAAAAAAGAAATTATGGAGACAATTGCGCCTTTAGGAAAAGTTTATCAAGCTGGAACCTTCAGCGGAAACCCAATAAGCGTCACAGCCGGATTAGCCACACTTAGAACAATTAAGAACAAGGGAAAAGCGTTCTATTATGAGTTGGAAAGTGAAAGGAAGCTGTTATGCGGTGCCATTCGAGACTTTTTTGAAGATGAAAGTTACCCTGCCCAAATAAACGATGTTGCTTCAATGTTTCAAATATTCTTTTCAGAGGCTGAAGTCTATGATTATGAAACAGCCAGAAAAGCTGACAAAGAAAAATTCACAAGTTTCCATAGTAAGCTTTTAGAAAAAGGCATTTTCCTTCCCCCTTCACAATTTGAAACATGTTTTATATCAGCTGCTCACTCAAAAGCAGACGTAGCGAAAACCGTAGAAGCAATACAAAAGTCTCTGGCCTACTTAATGAAGAAAGTGTAAGTGGCGATCCGCAATCATTTATTAGTGTAAAACAGTGTTTAAACTGATTTTATGCCGTTGAAATGCGAAAGAATGGTGTTTTAGGGTGCAACGGTGCTACTCTGCTATAAATTTTCTTTATAATTTGCTTGCACTTAAAAGAAACCTTCGCAGAAAAAAGTCTGAGCTTGTTGAGTTGCAAGAGAAAAAATTGAGAGCGATTGTAAAACACGCATACGAAACGGTTCCTTTTTATCACAAGCTATTCAAAACCCATAAAATTGCGCCCGAGACCGTTAGAACTGTTGACGATCTTAGAAAACTGCCAATGATTACTAAAAAAGAAGTGCAAGAAAATTTTGAAGCTTTGGTTTCAAAGAAGGTAAATGTTTCGAATTGTATAAAGCAAAAAACCTCTGGATCCACAGGTTTGCCATTAACAATTTTAAAAGATAAGAACGCCTTAAGTTTTCAACAGGCAGTTTCTATGAGACAATCTTTTGAATGTGGCGAGAGATTAAGCGATAAGGTTATTCAGCTTCGGTGGACGGGTTCCGGAGCGGTTTCTGCAGATACAAAGAAGCCTTATTATTGGAATTATTTTCCACCGATAAGTCTGTGGATTTTAGCTGATCGATTGCCCTTTAAAGATATTATTGATCTCTTAAATTTTTATGATCCTGACGTTATCGTCAGCTACCCTGGGCTTCTTAAAATGGTTATTGAAAGCGCGAACCTTAAAACACGGCCTAGACTGGTTTTCTC
>QMYO01000389.1 GCA_003662715.1 Candidatus Bathyarchaeota archaeon
AACTATTATTCCACGTGTGTCGACGCCTTCTGTTTTGAAGTTGTCTAGGAGAAGTTTGCCTTCACGGTCGTTGGAAACTTTTCCTATGTAACCAGTTTTTATTCCCAGTCTCGCTAAGCCTACCGCTGTGTTTGCGGCGGAGCCTCCTGGAGACTCTTTGAAGCTGGTGATGACGCTTTCTTCCTCTTCTCTGGCTATTCGGTTCACGCGGTAGAGTTTGTCCATGTTTAAGGCGCCGAAGCAAATGATATCTAGGTTCATGGAAACAACTCTCGCAGATATATGCGGTACTTTCCGAGTTTTCCTCCGTAATTTCCAGCAGAAATTTTTGCTACGCCATCTACACTCATAGCTGCGCAAATGCCCGCTTTCATTGCTTCTTTAACCGTTTGGAGGGATATGCCGTTGATTACGATTTCTGGAATGTATTTGATGCCTTCTGGAACCTTCGACTGGTCTCCAAGTTTCTCCTTAAGCGTTGGGCAGTAGGGATGGTTTGTGGTGGGTCCTATCCATGGAAAATTGGTTTCAGGTTTTGAACCAGCTGAGCAGATGTCGAATGGTGTAATGGCACCTTCTATTTGATTTATGGCTTCTAGCGCTTTATTTCCAGCCTTCATCACTGCTTGCTTGGTTTTGCACATGTACCAGAAGTTGCCGCCCATCACTCCTCGTCCATAGCCTAGATAACGCTCTATATGGAAGTCGGAGACCATTAGAGGAACAGTAATCATGTCCCGTCCGTAGAGTTTCTCCTCCCATTCAAATCCGTCTCCGCAGTGTCCTATATGTTTCATGGTGTCAATTTTTCCCTCTGGGTTGGGAAGAGCATTGAAGATGGCGGTGAAGGGTTTGACGAGTATGTTTTGGCGTATGGAGTAGGACATTTCAATTTCAAACTTTTTGATTGAGTCTTTAAGGGGTTTTCTTTCATCTATGCCTCCCCAAAACTGTACGATTGCACCTTTACGTCCATCCGGTGTTTCGTCTTCGCTTAGCCATTTTTCTATGCCTCCTTCGATTCTGCCTATGACAATTGATGGGGTGGCTGTAGCGTCCTCAGCGGCTTTTCTCAAAACTTCCTCGTCGTCTGCGGTGATTATGACTCGGGAGTACAAGCCTTCGAAGGCTTCTGCATAGGTGTCTTCAATCTCAACGTTCATAAAGTCATCTCTCAATTTTATTTTTATCCTAACCTTCCTATAGCTTCTCCGCGAACTGTTTTCCTGAAAGCACTGCTTTCCTCCATCAGCCTCTCCTTGTTTCCAGAAGTTATCATCTCCACTCGAGGAAGGGTTTCGGGATACAATTCAACTATACGGTTTCGTAGTGCAGGAGCTACACGATAGTGTTTTAACGCGGAATAACTCCATTCTTCAACCAACTTAACAACATGATTTTTACCAAACCTGCAGAAGACATCCGCTAAAATCGATGTTACAATTGTGTTGTTAGAAAGAACAGCGACTTCAGCTTCACGTACAGCATAGCGGTTGCCATTGAAGGAAACCGTTAGCCCACCGTTTTGTCTCACTAACTGAAACGACTGAACGTCTGTGATGCTGTCTCCCACATACATCACATCCAAGAGGCTACTATCCATCCTATCCACTATGTCTTCAATAGCATGTGCCTTTTCAAATCCGCCCACCGGATTAACCTCTTCTAACATTCTGCCAGATTCCATCTCAGCGATTTCTTCCCAAAATATCTCGTCCAGCCTTCTGATTGTTTTTTGGTCTCTTTCAGAAAAGTCGTTGATTGAGGTTGCGCCGTTAGGAATCTCTATCAGATTCAAGGCGGTTATCTCTTCTTTTAGCTGTCTTAACCGTTCAACTTCTTTATCGCTGATTTGATACTTATCTAAATCCAGTAAGGTGCAGTAAACATTCTCACATGGAAAATCTACTACATCACATAAGGCGTGTAGGTATTGTTCATAGCTGGTGCTCACAATGAAAGAAGGCATAAGGTTATTGACGAAATGAAGCGTGTCTTTGGCGCCGGGAACCAACAAAATATGCTCCATAGAGAATTTTTTTATCTTTTCGTTGGTTACTCCGTACGCTTTTAGAAAGGGCAGTATCAGTCGCAGAGTGTCTCCAGCCTTGTATCCTGCTCTCTTAACAACATCTGCTTGAACGTCGTCGTATTTGCTAACTAGGGTGAAGAATATGTTTCCTTTTGGAATGAAGTGTTCACTTAACTCGTAGGCGTTGTCGTTTTTTGATATTGGTCCTTCACAATCGGAAATAAAGAGTCTTTTCTGTTGGGATGCTTTTGGGCTCACCACTTGTTCCTCAGTTTCTTCATGTGTTCTATGCTTTTTGCTATGTGTTCTCTGGAGGCAATGTCGGTTCTGAACCATAATGCTCCGCCTTTAATTGCTCTAAGACCCTCTAGCGATTTTTCTCTAGCGTCTTCAATGGTCTCTCCAATGCCAACAGCGCATACTGTTCTAGAGCCAAGAGCGTAGGTTTGTCCGTCATCTCTCAGTTCCATTGAGCCCGGATAAATTCTAACATTATCTTCATACTTTTTAGTCAAATCATACGCTTCACTTAAGTCCACGGGTTTGCCAATCTCACTTGAATTTACACGTTCAGGAAAGACATTCTTAAATCCACCATAGTTCGGCGGTGCCATGTAAGTTACGACTGTTGCTCTCTTTTCAAATTGAACCCGCTTCAAGTTTCCATCAAGTATTCTGAAGCATACATCTACAAAATCATCCTTCAATATGGGTAGCAAATTCTGTATCTCAGGGTCGCCGGGTCTACTGTTGTTTTCCAAGATTTTTGGTCCTCTCTCGGTGTGTATAAATGCCTCATAGAATGGAATACCGCGCAGTTCAGGGTTGCTGCCTCTTCCCTTTAACTTTTTGAAAATCTTGTTTACAATTTGGATTTCCTTCTCTCTGTCAGCGGATGTCATGAAG
>QMYO01000390.1 GCA_003662715.1 Candidatus Bathyarchaeota archaeon
CTGTAAACATTTCAAACTGAAGCCTAAACGGCTGGTTTCTCTTAGCCAAGATGAGTTGTATAATCTTTTGTTGGACTATGTTTCAGCTTTAGAACGGGCTGAGTAAAATTTAAATGTTGTCTAAGGATGATTTACTCTGCTAAATAACTTCTTCGCTTCTTAGCTGGTTTATCTCTTCTTCAGAGTATCCTAACAGATTTTTTAAGATTTCTTCGGTATGCTGACCTAGTAACGGTGGTGGGACCTTAATTTCTCCGGGAGTTTCAGAAAATTTCATTGGAATTCCAATCTGCTTTATCTTGCCTACTTTTGGATGTTCTATTTCAACTAGCATTTTTCTATGTAGAACTTGAGGGTCACGAAACACTTCATCCATTGTGTATACGGGGCCGCATGGCACCCCTTTTTTAAGCAGAATCTCTATCCACTCGTCACGGGTCTTACTTAGAAAAGCCTTTTCCAATACAGGAATCAGTTCATCTCTATTTTCGACTCGCTTCGGGTTAGTAGCGAATTTTGGGTTTTCAACCATGTTTTCCAGCCCTAACGCTTCACAGAAGTTCTTCCAGATTCTGTCGTTTCCCACAGCGACTGTCAAGTATTTTCCATCACGAGCTTTAAAGCATTGATATGGTACAATGTTTGGATGGGCAGATCCCATCCTCTTAGGAACCATGCCAGTGGCAAAGTAGTTTGCCGCCATATAGGTCATCCATGAAACTGTCGAGTCTAGTAGTGATACATCAATCCATTGGCCCTTCTTGGTTTTTTCGCGGGCTATCAAAGCGGAAAGAATAGCAATGGCAGCGTACATTCCGGCTCCAATATCTGTTATAGCTACGCCTATTCTAACTGGAGGTCGATCCGGCTCACCAGTAATGCCCATTAAACCGCCCATGCCTTGAATGACTATATCATATGCGGGATAGTCCCGATATGGACCAGACTGACCGAAACCCGTTATTGAACAGTAGATTATACGTGGATTAATCTTACATATTGTTTCATAATCCATCCTAAGTCTTTTGGTCACGCCGGGTTTGAAATTCTCCAAAAAAACATCGCATTTCTGTACTAATTTATAGAGTATCTCCCTACCTTTTTCATTTTTTAAGTTCAAAGTAATGCTCTTTTTATTACGATTCAAACATAGGAAATATGCACTTTCACCTTTAATGAAGGGTGGACCCCAGACTCTCGTGTCATCCCCTCTTCCAGGCATCTCAACCTTAATGACTTCGGCACCCAAATCGGCTAAGATCATAGAGCAGAAGGGCCCCGTCAAAATCCGAGACAAATCTAAGACACGTATATCCTCTAAAGGCAGAACCATAACTTTCCCTCACTTAACTTTAAGATTTTCGGTTCTTCTTAGTCTTATTCATTATAACACTTTTTTGAATGCTTTTTATAAAACTTCGCCTTCAAAGTCTTAAGAAGTCTTTTTCGATTCCTCAGCTGGAATCTACTGACATGATTCTGCGCTATTTTTCGGCATGATCATCCTTACTTTCCGGAAACTTTAAATATTTCACAACTACATCAATTCGACAGTAAATCACAAAGAATTCTGTAGCTTTTGGTGACGTAATAATAATTGGAAGTGGGAAGGTTGAACAGGAAGGCCCCAAAAATAGTTGTTACACCACCCGGTCCTAAGTCTGTAGAGTTAATGAGGCTTCGAGATAAGTACGTGCCTAAAGCGGTTTATAATGTTACATCGATATTCGTTGCTGAAAGCGAGGGTGCAGTAATCAAGGATGTTGATGGAAATGTGTACATAGATTTTGCTTCCGGCATCTCTTGCCTTAATGTGGGACATAGAAATTCTGAAGTAATCAAGGCTTTAAAGGAGCAACTAAAAAATACCTTCACTTATGCTTTCACGTAACGCTCTACGAGCTCTATGTTAGATTAGATGAAAAATTGGCGACATTAGCTCCCGGGAATTTCGAAAAGAAGGTTGTACTTGTTAATAGTGGAGCCGAGGCAGTTGAAAATGCCGTAAAAGTCGCAAGATACTACTCCAAAAAACCAGTGATAGTACCTTCGAATGTGCATTCCACGGTAGAACCCAACTTGCGATGAGCTTAACAGGTAGTGTATGGCCCTATAAATATGGTTTCGGACCATTAGACTCATCTGTTCATAGGACACCATACGCGTACTGTTATCGTTGCTCCTTTGGGCTCGAATATCCATCTTGCAATATGAGGTGCGTAGAATACATAAAGGATACATTGGAGGCCCACTTATCACCCGACGACGTTGCCGCTATGATCGTTGAGCCAATTCAAGGTGAAGGAGGTTTCATAGTTCCGCCAAAAGAGTTCCTACAAGGACTAAAGAAAATCTGCGACGAAAACGGTATTCTATTAATAGTCGACGAAGTTCAAAGTGGGATGGGTAGAACTGGAAAAATGTTTGCAATTGAACATTTCGATATAGCTCCGGAAATAATTACTATGGCTAAATCGCTAGGCGGAGGGCTTCCATTGGCTGCGGTCATAGGTAGAGAAGATATAATGGATTCGGTTCACGTTGGAGGATTAGGAGGAACTTTCGGCGGAAATCCGCTAAGTTGTGTTGCAGGTTTAGCGACTATTGAAAACGCACAGAAACTTTTAGGTATTACTGAAAGGCTTGGGAAGATTTTGATGAGAAGACTCAAGGAGATGTATGAGAAATACGAGATAATTGGAGACATAAGAGGCATAGGTTTAATGGTAGGAGTAGAGCTAGTGAAAGACAGAGAAACCAAAGAACCAGCTAAAGAGGAGAGAAATCAAATTCTAAGCGAATGCTATAAGAACGGACTAATAATAATAGGCGCAGGAGTTTACAAGAATGTCGTAAGGTTTTTGCCCCCATTAAACATAGATGAGGAATTAGTAAATGTCGGTTTAGATATATTTGAAAATGCAATAAAGAAACTGAC
>QMYO01000391.1 GCA_003662715.1 Candidatus Bathyarchaeota archaeon
ACCTATGACTGCGCAGTCGGCTACCGCCGGATGCTCCATTAGTACCGCTTCGAGCTCGGCTGGTCCAATGGTGAATCCTTTATATTTTATTGTTTCCTTTTTTCTGTCTACCAAGTAGACGTATCCATCCTCATCCATTTTTGCTACGTCTCCTGTGTAAAGCCATCCGTTCCGGAGTACCTCAGCAGTTTCTTTAGGTCTCTTCCAATAACCCTTCATTATCTGGGGTCCTTTGATTATTAATTCCCCTATTTCTCCGATGGGAACTTCTCTTGTTCCGGTTTCTAAGTCAACGATTTTTTCTTCAGTATCTGGAAGAGGAGGTCCCACGGATTCAAGTTTAGTCCAGTTTATAGGGTTAGTATTGGTGACTGGAGAGGCTTCAGATAAGCCGTATCCGTTAATTACGTGTACTCCAGTAAGTTTTTCAAATTTCTTGGCGACGCCCACGGCTATGGGTGTTCCTCCATTGTTTATGAACCGCAAAGACGAGAAATCATTTTTAATGTCTGGACGATTTGTGAGAAGCGATATTACAGGCATTACTGTAAAAACAACAGTTACCTTAAATTCTTGGATAAGTCTCAAAAATTCGTCGAGTTCAAAACGTTTCATAATTACTTGGGTTATTCCCATTCGCACTGGTACGCAGACGAGCCATGTCATTCCATAAATGTGATAAAAAGGCAGATGGCTTAGAAAAACGTCGTCTTCTCTTATTTCGAGTGCTGGTGAAATTGAACACTGTATAACATTACTTGTGATGTTATAATGCGTTAGCATGCAACCTTTTGGCGGTCCGGTGGTACCTGAAGTATACTGAAGGACAGCCAAATCTTGGTTCGGATCTATTTCGATTTCTGGAGGATTCGGAGGATACTTTTCTAACAATTTTTTAAAGGAAAGACTATCAGCATAGTTTCCACCTAAAACAATTGTCTTCTTAAGCCGAGGCAATTCTTCTCTGATTTCTTTGATGATGCTGTAAGTGTCGTCCTCTGCTATAACTATTGTTGCTTCGGAATCTTCTAGCTGGAATTTTGCTTCCTTACATTTGAAAGCCGGGTTAAGCGCTGTAACCGTAGCCCCAGACTTCAAAGCACCAAAGAAACTAATTATAAATTCAGGCGAATTCCACATAAAAAGCGCTAATGTATCTCCTTTACGAACTCCCAAATCAAATAAGGCAGCTGCTAATTTATCGCTTAAAACGTCAAGTTCCTTGAATGTCAGCTTTTTCGGATAAGCGATTGCTAACTTCTCAGGAACTCTCTCCGCAGTATGTTTCAAAAGTTCGAAAAGGGCAATCTTCGGGTAGTAAGGCCATAAAGATGGCTGAAAAAATTTTCCATACTTTCTCCCAAGGATCACCTACAACCCCTTCTTGCACCTAAACTTGTTAGAAACAAATAAGACCATTGATTTACTTTAAAATTCCGTTCTTAAATTACTCTGTTTAGTAAAAATTATATATATCTATAGTGTGCGTATCTAGAAGTTAGGTGAAGGCATGTCAAAAACTGTAATAGCCGGGATAGTGGTAATCGTAATAGTTGTCGTAGCCGCCATAGGGATCTACTATTATTATGCCCAACCAAAACCTCCAACCGTAATCACTATCGGTTCAGTGCGTGTTCCAACGCATCTAGACCCCGTTAAAACTACAGGAGCTGATGAATTTAACACCGAATTTAACATATACGACTACTTAGTCGAATGGGAACCTGAAACGCTCGAAATAGTTCCAGGGTTGGCCACTTCTTGGGATGAAAGCGAAGATTACACTGTATGGACGTTTAATTTAAGGCAAGACGTGAAGTTTCATGATGGAACGCCCTTTAACGCTTCGGCAGCCAAATTCAACATAGACCGATACCTTGCAAATGGATCTTTTAGATCTGGCTTGGGATACATAGCTAATGTCACAGTGGTTGATGATTATACTATCAAAATATTTCTAAGTCAACCTAATCCGCTTCTGTTGCGTCACCTATCTATCTTTATAGGAATGGTAAGTCCAACAGCGATTAAGGTGCATGGCGAAGATTACATTGATACGCATCCGGTAGGCACGGGTCCTTATAAAGTTACAGAATACGTTGAAGATGATAGGATAGTTCTTGAGGCTAACGAAAATTACTGGGGTACTCCGCCAAAGAACAACAAAATAGTCCTAAAGAAATATGCGGATTCTGCCTCTTTAAAGGCTGCATTTGAAGCTGGAGAAATAGATATAATATGGAGCGCGAGAGGTGACCTATTCCCAACGGATGTTGAGGATCTAAAGAGTAAGGGATACAATGTTATCGAAAGCGAATCTAACATGATAAGATACATGGTTTTTAATGAGGCACTGTATCCTTTCAACGATACTCGTGTGAGAAAGGCGATAGCCTACGCTGTAAACAGAACAAAAATTGTCGACGTCGTCTTTAAGAATCAAGCTTCTGAACTTTACACGCAAGTAGCTGAGGGAATCTGGGGTCATGTGGATACATTCCCTGAGAGAAATCTTACCGCGGCTGTTTCATTGTTGAATGAAGCCGGTTACAACAGCACTAATAAGCTCGAGATAACGCTCTACTACAGCTCAAGCTACTATGGAACTGCCGAAGAATACGTCGCGCAGGTAATAAAGGAAGACCTAGAAGAGACAGATGTTATTGCAGTTACTCTTCAGAATGTAGAGAAGGCCACCTTCAGAGAACAGTATAAGGCGGGACAGTACGGAATGTGGCTTCTAGGATGGTTCCCGCCGATTCCCGACCCTAACAGCTACCTCTACTACTTCATGAATTCCGTAATGGCGAACGCCATCTTCAGCAGCCACTACAATAATACAGAAGCTGACAGCCTACTTTCACAAGCCTTATCAACATTCAACCAAACATTGCGGCAAGAGCTCTACGAGGAATTACAAACAATAATGG
>QMYO01000392.1 GCA_003662715.1 Candidatus Bathyarchaeota archaeon
CTATGAGGGCTTCCTTATTCTTTATAATGGTCATGCGGAGAACCACTAATGGTTTACTGCTAAAGTTATAGATTTAATTATTTAAGAGTGTATTAGATGATCCCAAGCATAAATATGATTACAATTTTTAAATGAGAGTTCCCAAAGTATGGAGAGGGGCAGAAAATGTCGAACGTATTAATTGTACCGGAGAAAAATGAGGGGTATAGCCCATTAAGGGTGATCGAAGAAGCGCTCAAATCCGAATCAGTAGATGAAGTTTGTATAGTCGACGGATGGTCCACCGATGGCACCTTTGAGCTGTTAGAAAATAAGGTTCCTGAACTGATTAGAAAGTACGGCAAAGGTGTTAATCTTTATCGGAGTAAGTTGCGAGGTGCTGGAAAGGGAATGGCTATGATCACAGGTATGGAAATTGCGGTTGAAAAGGGGCATTCTAAGATAGCATTTGTGGATGCTGACATAGCTTCCATCACAAGTAAATGGTTCGATTTAATGATCAACGGAATGGAAAAGTATAACGCTGACATGGTCCGTGGATACTTTGACCGTAGCCCTTTTGACGCGCAGATTACGAGACATATAACCGTTCCTTCAATTAATATGTTTTTCGCGGAAGGAAGGGGCGTAAACCAGCCGCTTGGCGGAGAATTATGTATGAGTAGAAGCTTTGTTCAACGTTTACTTAGCTACCCTTTAGCTCCTCCGAGCACATGGGGTATTGACACTTTCATCACAGTAACTGCTCTAGTTGAAAGATTTAACATAGTGGAAGTTTATCTTTCACAAAAACTCCACAAAGGAAAAACATTAAGTCAATTGCAGGAAATGTTTATAGAATGCTTTGATGAGATGGCAAATCTTATTCACTTTCATGAAAGGGACAAAAGAATACCCGTCTTTTCAGAATCTGTTGTAAGGACCGTGCCGCCATCTGAATCCCAAATTGAGAGAATAGGAGAGGATGTACGCCGTTTAACATACATGAATCTTGACTTAGAAATAAATTCCTTGTTTCAATCAGTTAAGGCTTTTAAAATTAATTTAGGGTTATTGCGTGAACTTGATCTTTCAAACGAAGATTGCAAGATGATTTCCAAACTACTTAGTTCCCCGGACGCTTTCAAGAATGAAAGTAAGCGTTTAAACGCAGAAAAATGGATTCAAATTTTGCATAGGCTTCTTCTAGGTTATATTAAGTGTCAATTTAGCACCAAATACCATAACCTCTTATTTACTGTCTGGCGTTTACGTGCACTTGCCTTCTGTTTAAATGAAGCTTCCAGCTTCGAGGAGGCTGAAAGAAATACAAAGCTTCAAGCAGAATACGCCTATAGATTCGGGCAGGAACTAGCGAAGTAACTTCATCGCGGACAACGTTTAACCAGCTGGAATTATTGCCTTCCCTGTAGACTTATCCATAAAGCCCACCTTTTCTTTTTCAATTTTAAGCCAGACTTTTTCATCTGGTTCAATTTCAAAGTCAGGTGGGACCACGAACTTTGCAATTTTCTCTCCAATTTGAACAGTTATTATCTTATTGGAACCCAGCATTTCTGTAATCAGATTTTTTGCCTCTAAAGCGTTCTTAACGGGTTTATTTTCCACTTCGACATTTTCAGGCCTTATTCCTACAAGAATTTCTTTTCCTTCTCGTTTTTCCAATTCTTTAGCAAAAAACTGAGGCGCTTCTAGGAAGAATTCGTCAATTTTCACGCCAATTTTGCCATTTGCTTTACAAACTACCGCATCGATAAAGTTCATTGGTGGAGTGCCTATAAAGCCTCCTACGAAGACATCCGCTGGGTTTTCATAGATCTCCATTGGTTTGTCGCATTGAATTATTTTCCCATCTTTCATAACTGCTATTCTATCTCCTATACTCATAGCCTCAACTTGGTCATGAGTGACATAAATTGTAGTAGCACCCAATTTTTTTTGAAGAAGTTTGAGTTCAGCCCTCATTTGTAGCCGGAGGAGAGCATCTACATTACTTAGGGGCTCATCCATTAAGAGAACTTTTGGCTCAACAGTTATTGCCCTTGCTACCGCAACTCGCTGTCTTTGCCCTCCACTTAGTTGATGAGGATATCTATCAAGTAGATCCCCTATTCTTAGCAGTTCAGCCGCTTCTTTTACTTTCTTCTTTATGTGGTCAGCTGGCACTTTTCTCAGCTTAAGACCAAAGGCAATGTTATCGAATACTGTCATGTGAGGAAAAACAGCGTAGCTTTGAAAAACCATTGAAACTCCTCGCTTGGCCGGGGGCAAATTCGTTACATCCTCATCTCCTATAAAGATTCTACCTTCATCTACCTGTTCCAAACCAGCTATGCATCTAAGCGTGGTTGTTTTTCCGCATCCACTTGGACCAAGGAGAACCAGAAACTCTCCGTGCTTCACCAGCAGATTCACCTTGTTAACAGCTTTCACTTTACCGAAGGATTTAGAAACATTTTCAAGTTTAACTTCAACCACTCTAATCAACTCAGACTGTTATTTGACAGCTATACCCCACATTCTAAGTAGCTGTTTTCTAACAATGTAAATAAAGATTATCGCGGGTAGGATCATGAAAAAGCCGCTTGCAAGTAAAAAGTCTAATGTTGGAGCTTCTAACCTTGAGACTATAAAGGCGGGTAAAGTGCGGTTGTAAAGGGTTAAAATGCTAGCAGCAAAAACTTCATTCCATGATATGACAAATGAAAAGATTGCAGTTGCAGCTAAACCAGGAGCAGCTAACGGTAAAACTACGTACCAAAAGGCTTGTAGACGGTTGCAGCCGAGAACCATAGCGGCTTCCTCAAAATCTTTTGGAATACTTGCAAATATACTCATCGATATTAAGATGGAGAATGGATACGCGAAAACTGTGTGAATAAAGGCTACACCAAGCACGGTGTCATACAAGCCTATATCTAAGTATAA
>QMYO01000393.1 GCA_003662715.1 Candidatus Bathyarchaeota archaeon
ATTTTACAGTAGAAAGCGTGGAAAAGGAAAATCTCGCCAGATTCACAGTTTTCAGTTTAGAACCATGGGTAAAATGCGAAATTTTTAAAGATGGTATGCATTACGCTTATGCAATTTCGGACTCTGCAGGGAAGCTTATGTTTAATCATTCTGAATGGAATTCAACCCATACGTTTACTGTGATACCCTTCGAAAAAGCGGATGCAACCCCTCCCATTATAGGTGAAGTAATTCAAACTCCCGAAAACGTTGGGCTAAATGAGCCAGCGATTGTGCTAGTCGAAGTTTTTGATGATCTTTCCGGAATTTCAACTGTCATATTATCTTATAGCACCAACAAGGGAGAAACTTGGCACAATATCACAATGAACTTGATGGGAGAACAAACTTATAGTGGACAAATACCCGGATTTCTGGAAGGAACTGTTGTCTGGTACAAGATTATTGCTTATGACAATGCTGGAAACTTTCGAGTAAGCGATAACGGACAATATTATGTTTATGCTGTTGTGCCCGATTTTTCAGCCACTTATGTAGTTCCATTAATGTTATCTTCATTGATTATAGCAATTTTGGCTTTTTCATACCGCTTAAAGAGAAAAAGGGAAAAATATGAGCAAAGCTAAAATCTTGTCCGCTGTCGTAACCTTAATAATCTTGACTTTCGGGATATTTCCAATTTTTAATGGTTCCATTACTGTTGAGACGCGGTCCCCATGCATTATACAATGGGAATCAGTTGGAGGAAATCCGTCTAACAAGGATAGCCTCCAAGATCTTATGTACTTGGTTGAAGAAGGAGATTTGATAACATTTAAAGTGACAGTTGACGAGTTCTCCAACTTTACATGGGAAGTGAATAAGGCTGTTGTTCTCGAAGAATCGGATTTAACTTCAAGCTCTTTTACGTTTAATGTTCCCGGAAGAAGGGGAATCTGGGAGATCCATGTTAAAGCTTGGAACAAACTAGGTGAAGATTATCTAGAATGGGTTATTTCAACCCTGAGCACCGAGGAAGCCCCTGTTTTATTTGACTATTTCACAGATGGAAAGTGCAGAAACAGGACGAAAACCGATCCATGGGGTAGGCCTCTTCCAGAATGGTACGACTGGCATGAAAAATACTATCCTAATACGAGCAAGCTGTGGGCTGACACCAATAACAACCAAAGCACAGTTTACATAACCACTCCGTCAAATGTCACTGAAGGAACTTGGAAGTTCAGGTACAGATTTCCAAAAGGAGTGGAAACCAGCGAAATTCCATGGGCAGAAATCTATTTCATATATGACTCAGAATCTGACGTTTCTTATGTATATCCAATTGAGTCAACTGCCCATCATCATGTCACGATTGGACATGACGGAGAAAGCTTTAGCATAGACTATGACGGAGTAGGCTTTTACCACACAAAGCTTTGGTATGAAGTAACTATAATAAGGAAGGATGGTTGGCTATATCTCTTTAAAAAAGTTATAGTGAATGAAGGAGAAACCGATCCGCTTTATTTTGAAATGCATGCTTATGACGATGTGGCAAGTTCAAAGTATACCTGTATACGTGCCATACCTGACGGAAATGCGCACTTCCAGATAGACTGCATAGAAATATACGAGAGACAATATCTTTTTCCGGAAAAGAATGTGTTTCTCGGCAATTACGTCGCTGATCTGTATTGTTCCGACTACGATTATTATCCGATAAATAGGACGGGAATAGTGGTTCAGGGTAGAAATGTTACTTTAGCTGAAATAGCTGAGATGCTGGGTAATTCGTCACTTTTTTCTTATAATTACGTAACAAGAACTGCGGTTTGCTACACAAACCTTGTGGTAGACGAAGGATCAAGCCTGATCATTGAAAATGAAACGTTAAAGTTTGACTGCCATGAGGACGGTGAACTCCAGTTTGTACTCGACTATGGTTCCTGCCTAACAGTAAAAAATAGCATGGTAACAACTACAAACGAGCACTATTTTGTCTGGAATCTTGCCGGGTCAACCACCCATTGGGGTTCGGAAATCCTAATGTGGCTCTGGGCCGATAAAGGCTCGTTTGGACCAGGCTATTATTGGGGCGGAAGCCAAAGACCGCTTGCAACGGCTTTTCATGGAGAGTTTAGAGTATATGATTCCATAGTAGACAATTTTGGGCATTTATCCCTCGACTCGCCTTACGAAGTCATCATTACAAATTCAAGGTTTATCCGTATGCACCAAGTTGATATAGGAACTTACATCTACGAAGGTTCATATTCCACTGCCCTAAGAGAAGAAAGGGAATTCGCAAAAGGGCTGAAATCTTTCTGGGTTTACATTGACGATGTAAACATAAACAACTTTTTGGTTAGGAACGTCCTCTTTTCGGGGGCTGAACCAGTAAATATTGTCTTTTCTACAAACGCTCACCGAGATAGGCTGAACATTTATGATGTTAAGGTGGAAAACGGAAACATCACCATTAAAGAATCTTTAGCCCAAACCTATGGACAATCGCATACATGCTACTGTAACGGAGCGCCATACGACTGGAAAAGCTACATATCCTCCGAACTAGGTTTAGTTAACTGCAAATTCGACAACCTAACATTAACTCCAGGGGTTTTCGCTTGCTGTGAAAACAAAACCGTGAAAAAGGCTGCAGCAGTCAAATACTACTTAGATGTTAAGGTAATAGACAAAAATGGAAAACCCGTCCCAAACGCAACAATTCTTGTAATAAACGAGGTTGATGACGCAAACTATCCAGCGGAAAACATGCAGTCGAATAGGCTGTATGCAACCGAAGAATACAGCTGCTATTACCATCATTACCGTTTCCTAAGCAGTCAACCCTTACTAGAAACATTCACTAATGAAAATGGACATACCCCGCTTCCAAACGAAAATCCGGAAAAAAGCATAGTTGTAACCGATTACAG
>QMYO01000394.1 GCA_003662715.1 Candidatus Bathyarchaeota archaeon
ATATTATTACCCCTGAAACGAGCATAATATCCCCCAAGATTGTTAAGTATAAGAGTCTAAATTCAAGCCCAGGGATAAACTCGAAGCTTTCTTCCCATAGAAGTGCTAAATAAGTTGACAAGGGATTTTCAGCTGATGAGACCTTAGGCCACGTTATCCACAGGGTTAACAAAAGAGTGCCCAGCCAAAACAAGCAAAATAACAAACTAAGAGCATAAGCAGACTTTTGCCGCCTAAGTATAACCTTCAATTCAGATCCATTTTCTCATTCACGCTTTGGTTTTATTAGACTTATGAAACACAACTACACACAAATTACCCGATACAACATCCTGCCGACCATGTCCCTGACAATTAAAATTCCCTTTTGAGGTTAGTGTTTTTTGAGTGAGTAGCTTGCGAGCCATGCTATTAGGGCGATTAGGAGTAGTAGCAGTATTGGGTTGCCAAGTAGGCGTTTTATGGTTTCTACGAATCCACCTTGCGTTAGTGTAGTTTCTGCTATTGATGGGGTTGTGGTTATAGTGAATGTTATGTAGGATACTGTTGTTATGTTTTGGTTTTGCGGTGTTGTGGCTGTGACGGTGAAGGGTATGTTGTAGTAGCCCTGAACGTTTGCTGGGACTGTTAGGCTGGCTTGAATTGTGGCTGTGCCGAGGGTTTCCATACCCCTTGAAGCTTGGAAGGGCAGGGGCGTCAGTGTTTGGAACCATTCGGTTTTTGTTTGGAAGGTTATGCGTGTAATGGTTATGGCTGACTGGTCGAATAAAACTGTGATGATGAAGTCTTTTGTTGTGCCAGGTGGGAGTTCGCCTAGGGTTATAAGTTGAGCTCTAAAAGTCATTGGCGGGATGGATGGTGTTTCGGCGAAGGCATAAGCTATTTTGATTGTGGAGTTTTTGGCTATGTAAAGGTTTAGAATTTCGTCTGTGCTGATGAATAGGTCGTTTACGTACCATCCCATGAAATTTAGCATGTGGGTTGAATTGTAGTATATGGTTGTAGTTGAGGCACGGAAAGTGTGGTATCTAGGCCCTCTGAATATTGTTGTTGGTGTTTCAAGCTCCCATCCGTCAGCCTCAAAATTCACTTTTAAACCTTCAGGAGTTGTAGAAACATTAACGGTGTAGGCTTCGTAAACCAATGTGAACTCAACGTTTTCTCCCATGTCTATGGTGAATTGGCATGTCGCTTCGTAAGAGTAGACTGCTCCGTCTTTTTTCCAGCATTTAAAATTGTAGATGTGCGATGCGTTGATGGTTATCTGCTCATCCAACGCTGTAAGGGTGTGTGTTCCAGGCTCGGTCTCCCCAGAGTAAGGCATATAACACGTTTCAAGGTCAAGTTTGAAAACTCCATTAGGAATCCAGCTTGGGTAAGCGTAAACATTTACCTGGCTTTTGACGCCTCCATAAGTTTCTTCGGCGAACCATTCGCCATGCCCAGGCTCGGGATCAACAAACTTGCGGATCTTGAAGGCGTAAACGTATGCATAAAAGGTGGATCCGTGGTTGTTGGTATAGCGGAGATACAGCCTATTCGGGCTTTCAGTGTTTAATTCCGTCCACACTAGATTCTCTTGATAATACATGTTGAAATAGTTAGAGCTGTTGCGAACAATAAGCCACTTCCGTTCTCGGTATCCGCTAGAAATACTGGCAGAATAGTCGTCATTGTGTCCTACACCAACCTTGGCTTTGGAGTAGGAGGCGCCTCCAGAGATGTATCCATGCAAGGAGTTGTAAGCTACTCCTCTGTCACTGAAGGGAGCATTGTGAACGCTCCAATCGCCGCGTGTTGAATAGCCGGATGATTGGGCGTATGTGTATGCTCCGAAGGTGAAAGCTACACTGTCGTATGCAGCGTCATACTGTTGTGCAGAGAATGACTCTACTCTGAAACTGCTTGGAAAAACAATGTCGGTTTTGGTGCTTCTTAGCTGGGCTGCTCCGATGTTTGAGCTGGACATAAGTTTTAAACGGTGTTTGCTTGTATCGATCACAAAATTTGTATTCCACGTCCCAGTTTCGATTGTCCACCTTTCATTTAGAGTATTATTATCCCAAGGTTCTGCAAAAACAAAGGTAGCGTCAAGGTTTGACTCGCTTTGCGCATCTTGATTGCCATAGTAGATATAGATGGTTTGGTTGACGTCTAAGTCAACGGAAGGCTTTATCCAGAACCAAGCTTCATCAGTCGTCATGTAGGTTACGGCGTAAGGAAAGGTGTTCCCTTGAGCGTCTGCAAATCGTACATCGCTGAAATCCTCCTTACATTTATCGCTTACATAGACGATGTTACCTTCATCTGTTCCAGAGCCTCGTATAATCTTGAACATCATTTGGTAGCCTATGCCAGCACCTGCCGACCCGGTTAAAATGTGCCTTTTTCGGTATGTCCAGCCTGAAAGCCATGATGCAGCATCGGCAGGCTGAACGCTAAAGCTAGTGTATGCTACTGTAGAAAACAGAATCAGTAGCAATAACAGCTTACATTTAATCATGCTCTTCCAAAAGAAAAATTACTTTTTACGTGTCAGTATGGGCAGTATTATGAAGGCTGTCCACATGGCTGCTAAGCCTATTAACAGTACATCTTCGCTTGTTAGGGCTGCTGGGAACCATGGCACGTTTATGGGTATGTCCGTGTTCATGTATTTGATGATTACTGAAGCTGTGTTGTATAGTCCGTGGGCTATTACTGGGGCGATTAGGCTTTTGGTGTTTTCTAATAGCCATAGAAGTATTAGCCCGCAGATGAAGGCGGGTATGACGTAGTAGACGTTTTGGTAGGCTTGGAGGGCGTGGAATCCAGCCCAGAAGCCCACGCTTATAGCAACTGCTAAAACTAGGCTTTGGTAGCGGTTTTTAAGCTCTGTGTAGGCTACAAACTTGAGCAGTTCTTCGCCTGTGGCTAC
>QMYO01000395.1 GCA_003662715.1 Candidatus Bathyarchaeota archaeon
AGGTCGTCGTTTAAGTCTGCGTTGGGGTTCCATCTTGGATGCCCAGGTGTTGTGACGAAGGCTTTTGCGATGATGAAAATGTCGATGATATTTACAGCGTCATCAGCGTTTATGTCTCCTAAAAGTAGGGTGACTGAGATTGTACCACCTATGCAAAAATTGTTTGTTGTATTCGTTTCATCGGTAACTGTGTTTGCTTGGCCGCATATTGTATAGTTTCCTCTCGGGACTCCCGTGGTGTTCCAGCTGATGGTTAAGATGCTTGAAGATTGAGCGGATAAACTTTCCACCGTCTGCGTTTTAATGAGTATCTCGTCGCCTCCTACTGTAATATTTTTGTTTGCTTGAATAGTGAGGTCGTATGTTTCGTTATAACCTCCTAGATTTTCATCTGTGATATTGATGCGCAGGATGCCTCCAACCGCTACCACGTTTTTTGAGAGTTTGACATTTGTTACACTTATGTCATGAAAGGAGGGTGTCAAAGTAATAAAGCTTCCGTCATTTGTCATGTGAACTATCGCTTCTTCAAGTGAGCTTACGAGTTTTGTGTCGTATAAGTCTAAACTGCATTCGCCATGTCCATTTACAGAGAATTCAACGGTTGCTAATATTCCTGTTCCACTAACGCCTGGGATGTTTCCTAAAAGTGTGCAGTCTACAAGCATGTAACCTAATGTTTTGTTTATCTTGTTTATGAAGTAAGTATCACCGTTGTTTTTAAGAAATGTTCCTTCTATAACATTGAGTGGATCTAAGATTGTCTTATTCCATTTTAATTTGAATTCCCAGCCGTAGAGGTCGATAACGTCTGTGATTTTTATGTCAATTGAGAAAGTTTCTCCAATTTCGGCTGTACTTGTTGACGGGTCAACCTCAATTGTTGTATTAGAAATGGCAAGAGAGATGATGTCTGCCATGTTTATGGTTACATTAAGAAATAAGGTAGAGGACAAGAATATTAATAGGAGGATTAGGTTTTTGCGCATATTATTCACGTTTTAGTCTCCATTTTATATTTCTACCATCTTTTTTATCAACTTTATTTCAAGGGAAAAAAGGAGAAGGGAGAGAGGATTAGTAGCCTTCTCCCAAGTTTGCTCCGATTGTCGTCAAGTCATATATGTCTACTTTTAAGTTGTCGTCGAAATCAAGGTCGAAGTCGAAGTCTGCTACACCAGGAGTTGTTTCGTAGCGTTTTGCTGCATGGACCAGGTCGAAAATGTCAACTATGTAGTCCTTGTTTATGTCTCCTGGAGGAATTCTTAATAATCTAAAGCATAGGAATACAACTCTGCCGCTAACTAATTCTATGCCTTCGATGTCTAGAGTGAAGCGATGCCAGTAGTTGATTACTTTAAATTCGCCAGTTCCGTTTATTACTACTGGTTTGGCAGTCATGTTGAAGCGTCTTTCGCCTATGTAGGTCCATGTAATGTTGTAGACGTCCCAGAAGCCTGAAATATAGAAATTGCTGTCTGAAAAGTTGATTGCTATTGTAGATGCTTTTACAAGCCTTGCTATGTACAAGGTGAAACTGAAAGGGCCTGTGGAGATGGGGGTTATTGTTATGTTGAGTTGGCCGCCTACTAAGCATGTTCCTTTAGGCAACTCTGGGTACATGTTTGAAATGTTAAATTCGATTGGAAATTCTTCGTCTTCGATTTCAAGTTTTCCTCTGAATAAAATGCTATTGTTGCTCACGTAAGCTAACCCCTCGAATGTGGCCGAGCCTTCATATGTTTCTATTTCTTCTGGTACTCTTGCGGTAAATTCTGTGTTTATGGTTATGTTATAGCTTCCCGAGAAGAAGACAAGTGTTAGTTTTCCGTTTAATGTTACGTTGGCATTGCCTTTATATAATAGATCCTTGATGTCTTCTTTCCAGTTTGAGGCTTCTGGAGCAAAGAAAGCTCCTACCCTTGCCCATTCTCCCAGTCTAGCGTCAGCCTTAAGCCATCCGAAAGATTTCTGATCGCCATAGGAATCTACGCATCCTCGTATCGAAATCCAAGCCTTTACTTTTGGTACAGCGGAAACTCTTGTTATTGTAATTTCCAAGCTGCCTTCGGCATCAAAATCCTTTTCTTTTCCTTCCTCTATGGGTATTTCAGTATTGGGAAGGACGAAGCTGACAGGGAATTGGAATTCTTCAACTGTTAGTTCTCCTCTAAATTTGATGGTTTCATTAGAAACATTTGCTTCTCCTTTGAATGTTGCAGTGTAATTTCCGTGCTCAAGGGGTATGGGAACCATAGCCGTGAAATTCGTTTGAATGGGGATGCTGTAATCGTGTTCATTGGTTAATGTTATGCTTCCTGTTATTATGACTCGGGCTGGATAGCGTTCTTTTGGCCATTTATAGGTGTGTACGCTTGCTGACGATGTGGACAGTGTTAAGACTAATACGATTAAACTTGTTGCGATCCAAATTTCTCTCCGTTTCATTTCTCATCCCTTGAAAATATATTTAAAAGTGAAATAAAAGGATTTCTACGCTTATTTTAGCAAATACTGCTTGACAATTGTCTATAATTGTTTATAACTGTTGATATTCGTTTATTTTCTCTTTAAAACATCAATTTGAGTTGCTTTTTTCAATTTGATCATAGATGACCTTTTTAGCTCGTTACTGTGATTTGGTAAAAGTATAGTTCGAAAATGGAATTGACTAGGAATTACTTTCGGATTATTTTGACTTGTAATTCTTTTAAGTAAATGGTATCTATTTAAAGAAGAAGAGTGCTGTATCATGAAAAAGTGTATGCTGTTCATTGTTCTTCTTTTAATGTTTTTTCTTGCCTTTCAAGAAGTTGAAGGAATGTTTTCAAGGAAGTATATTATTGAAGTTCATGGTGATAGATCAGTAACCTGGACTATTGAACATAGATTTTTAATAGAGATAGAAGAGGAT
>QMYO01000396.1 GCA_003662715.1 Candidatus Bathyarchaeota archaeon
CGATGACTTCTATAGTCACCATTCTTCCTGGATATACTTTGTTTGAAGATGTTACATTAACAAAGACTATGGCTACATCTCTCAGCAATGTTGCAAAGAAACCGTCTTCCACTTCATGAGGTATGGAGCCTCCAGTGGGGTCACTGATATTGGTATCATATAAATCCAGAACTGTTTGACCATAAGCCTGTATCTGGAAAGTTATTTCAGTTACTGTTTTTGCTGTATAAATAGAGATCGGCTCTGCAGGTGGGTAGTACTGCACTTTGACCCATATTATTCCTTCTGTGTCATTGATTTGCATTTCTACCATGAAATTAGTGTCATTATTGAGGGGTATCACAACCGCTCCAAGGCAAGTTAGGATGTTGGTGTCATAGCTGAGTTTAAACTCATAATCATACATATAGATGGCGTTTTCTATCTTCACGTCGATTGTGAACACGTCACCAGGTTTCATATAGGGTGCAATGAGTTCTGGGGGGCTTATGAGCATTTTTGTAATTAACAGGTTGCTGAAATATCCGTCTCCTGGCTCGTTGTATGGTATGACTTCTTCATATTCGTTGACAAGTGTAATATTATACAAATCAAGAACAGTTTCACCTATCTGTGTGACATGAAATTCAATAGTGGCTAGCGTTGGATTTCCGCTGATTCCGGGAGGCGAAGTTAGCGATGCGTTGACTCTTATCTTTCCCTCGTCTTCCAGTAAATTTACATGAGTCTGTTCCGGCGGGAAAGACGGATTTACAGCCACTTCAGTGGTGTTTAAAATAGTAGTGTTGTAGCTGATCCAGAATTCAAAGCTATAGAGCGCTGTTACTCCATCGATGTTGATTTCGATGGAGAAGTTGTGGCATGGAGTTAGGGTAGAGTCGACAACGCTTGGAGGATACACAAAAATGTCAACCGGTGTCGGCGGAGGAGCGTTACCGAAGTATGCGTTTTGTACACTGTGAGGAATTGGACTTGGCTTATCGTCTGACAAGTCGCTTCTCACTATTTCAATCCAGCAACTTCCAATGTCTTTAACGTGGAAGGTGAATTCAATGGCAATACCGCTTCCGTTAAAGGTTGGTGCAGGAGACATTGAGCTGTAGCCGATCCAGGCCATGGTTCCAGGCTCAGCAAGAGGAATGTTGGCGCTCTCATCTATTATGTTTTTTAATTGCATGACTGGTTCGTGTAAGACGCCATCGGGGTAATCTTCTACTGGAACCTTCACAGTGTGGCTGACGTAACCGATAATTGTGGGGTTCCATTTGATTTGAACGTCGAATCCATACAAGTTGGTGACGTTAGCTATTTTAAGTGTAATATTGAAATCTGTCGAAGGTGACAAGTCCAGTATCTCTGGGGGATCAAAGTATAAGACTGGTTCTTCATCTGAACTTTTAGCTATATTCATGTTGACTGCCATACATGTAAACAACAGAAAAACTATGAACGTTAAACCAATTTCCCCTCTCTGTTTTTTAACCATTTCCTTTCATCCTCTTTAAAATTATATCATCACAACTGCAACTTAAGGATTATGGAACCCACTTCTAGTTGCTGCGATAAGTGTTAGTAGCTGACTCCGTATCTGGTAAGCAGCTTTACTGCATCATAGAGGTTTATTGCCCCGTCTCTAGATAAGTCGGCCATTATGTCCCAGTTTGGGTTGCCTTCTTTTGTTCCGTATATCGAGAGTAGAAAAACTGCATCGTAGAGGTCTATCCTTCGGTCGAAGATGATGTCCCCTATCATTGTGACTAATATCGGTCCAAAGGCAAGCACGTTATCTGCCGTATCTGTTTCATTCTCTAGGATTTCTGCTTTTGCTTGGATGGTGTAGTTTGCGAGTAAAGTTAATCCTGTGGTGTTCCAAGTAAACGTCAGTGTTTTTGTTTCGACCGGCCCTAAGTCATTAACTTGTTTCGTCTCGATGATTGTGCTGTTAGCAGAGTATTCCACATTAACCGTTTCAGCATAAGTGCCTGCGTTTTTTTCGGTTACTACAACGTAAACTGTCCAGCTGTCATAGACTCTTTCAAGACATTCCATGTTTATCACTGAAATGTCTTGAATAATTATAATCACTGCTTCCTTGGAAGTGGTATTCCAAAGGCCTTCAAGATCTGTGACGTTTAGTGTTACTGTGTAATTTCCAACGTTAGTGTAGCTGTGAGTAACAATTGGTGTGGTGCTTGTATAGTTTTTTCCGTCTCCGAAGGTCCAAAAGTAGCTGGTTATTGAGTCGTTGTGTGCTTCTGGCGAAGAAGAAGAAGCATCAAAGGTTATAGTGTAGTTTGGACCCGCCATGGGTGGTTTGATTACGAATGATGGCCATGGAGGTGATGGAACATATTCTGCTTGGAAGTTTGTACTATCAAAGCCTTTAAATCCTCCAGCCGATGGAGACCATGCTGAAGCTGATATTTTGTATGTTCCTGGTTGCATGTCTGGTGGAAGGCGGAAATTCATTTCATATGTTCCGTTCTGAACAGGTTGGCTGGGTGATGTTGCGTTTGGGGGGTCAGAATAAATCGATTCTATTATGGTGAAATGTGATATTTTCTCTGGGCAAAGTGGCCGTCCTAGCAGTTTAGGCCATGTGTCGTAAACGTTACCGTAAATATATGCTGTGCCAACTGTAGCCCAGTTTGGAATATACATCCTTGGCATGAATGTTCCTGTTTCGCCTGGTGGTATTGTGAAGCTTGCCATATCCATGTCCAGTGGTATCAATGAATTGTCTAAAATCGATATGGAAACATACACGGTTTTTGAGGAAATCCCTTTGTTTTTAACGGTCATGCTGAACCACATGTACTTGCCTCTTTCTGTTTTTGGTTTGAAGTTTCCAACATCGTCTGTGGGAAGAAGAGCGGTTGTTTCAATAGTGGAGGTCAATGATTGGTTTGCAGC
>QMYO01000397.1 GCA_003662715.1 Candidatus Bathyarchaeota archaeon
CACTAAATGAGGAGGGAAAATACCACGCAAAGAAAGGGCTTCCAGAACGACGCTTAATCCATGGACTATTGAAGTTAGGTGGAGAAGCCTCAGTTGACGAGGTTGTGAAGGAAGCATCCTTAGAAAAGAAGTTTCTAACCATAGCTTTAGGATGGCTACATCGTAAAGGCTGGGCAACCATAGAGAAAAAGAAACAAGTGCTCAAAGCACCAAAAGAGCCATCGATAGGAGTAGATGAAAAACTTCTATCCCTACTAGATAGGAAAGGTTCACTAATTCTTGAAAGCTTAAACAAGCAACTACAAGACGCTGTTTCTGTTTTGAAAAGACGAAAACTCGTGAAGATAGATGAAAAAACCCTTAGAGAGCTGGAGTTAACTGAAGCTGGTTGGAAACTAGTTAAGCAAGGAATAGAAATAACCAAGGAAGTCAGCCAATTAACCCCAGAACTCATCCGCACAGGAAAATGGCGTAAAGTAAAACTCAGACGATTTGACGTGACAGCGCCGGGTCCAACTGTTTATCCAGGAAAGATTCATCCCGTGCAACAAATAATTCAAAGAGTTCGAGAGATTTTCCTCGAAATGGGCTTCACAGAAATCCGAGGTCCAATAGTTGAAACAGCCTTCTGGAACTTTGATGCTTTATTCCAACCCCAAGACCACCCAGCAAGAGAGATGCAAGACACCTTCTACCTCGCAAACCCACGAGAAGGGAAACTACCCAAAAGAAGCATTGTGGACGCAGTGGCTAAAACGCATGAGAACGGCTGGAAAACAGGCTCAAGAGGCTGGGAATACACATGGAGTCGAGAAGAAGCGAAAAGACTCGTACTGCGCACCCACACCACTTCTGTAACGATTCGTTACCTAGCTGAGCACAAGGAGCCTCCAGTTAAAGTGTTCTCAGTGGACCGTGTCTACCGCAACGAGAAGGTGGACTATAAACGCCTCGCAGAATTCCATCAAATTGAGGGGATAATCATGGACAAAAAAGTAACCTTACGCGACCTCATGGGAACGCTGAAGGAGTTTTATCTAAAACTCGGATTAAAAAAGGTGCAGTTTTGGCCCAGCTACTTCCCCTATACGGAACCTTCGGCTCAATCCACGGTATATGTTCCAGAACTCAAAACGTGGATGGAACTATGTGGAATGGGCATATTTCGCCCCGAAGTCGTTGAGCCTTTCGGAATAAAACATCCCGTGCTAGCTTGGGGAGGCGGACTGGAACGCTTAATAATGCTGAAACTCGGCGTAGACGACATGCGATTCTTGTATAAAAACGATTTAGGCTGGATTAGGAGAAGCCCGATATGCCAGTGATTACCCTATCTAAAGACAGGTTCTCTACGTTTATAGGGCGCTCCATTACTGTGGAGGAGATGGCTAAATGGCTTCCTTGGTTAGGTCTTGACATAGAGGACGTAGGACCAGACTACGTCAAAGTTGAATTTAATCCCAACCGCATCGATTTTTCAAGCACCGCTGGAGTTGCACGAGCATTCAGTGGACTCAGAGAATGGGAAACCGGACTACCCAAATATGAGGTGGCGAAGGGAAAAATCGTTCTGAACGTGGACTCCAGCGTGTCAGAGGTTAGACCATACGTTTTGGCAGCCATAATACGCAACATAAGGCTGGACGATGAGTCAGTGCGAGAGCTCATGGAGATGCAGGAAGACCTACACTGGGGTGTGGGTAGAGATAGGAGGAAGGTTTCCATCGGCGTGCACAACTTGGACGTAGTTCAGCCGCCGTTCAGTTATGTAACCAGTGATCCAAATGCTGTGAGGTTTGTTCCTTTAGACAAAGTGGAAGAAATGAGTTTGCAGGAGATTTTGGAACGATATGAAAAGGGCGTTGCGTACAGCCACCTCGTAGATTGGGCTTCAGAATATCCGTTAATTATAGACAGTCAGAAGAGGGTTCTTTCTTTTCCGCCGATTATCAATGGGGAACTGACAAGAGTGGATAGTCAGACACGGAATCTTTTCATTGAAATTACTGGAACTGACTATAATGCGATTGCTAGGAGCTTGAACGTTTTAGTTACCGCTCTATCAGATATGGGAGGAACAATTGAGAGTGTCCGCGTTAACTATCCAGACCATACAGTTGCTTCACCTGATTTGATGCCTCAGCGGATGAAGTTGAGAATAGACTATGCCAATGAGTTGCTGGGCCTCAAGCTTTCAGAATCTAAGGTGATACAAAGTCTCAGAAAGTCTAGACTTGACGCAAAAAGGATAAGCAAAGGAGTTTTGGAAGTTTTGATTCCCGCATACCGAATTGACATCATGCATGAAGTTGACCTAGTTGAAGAGGTTGCTATTGGCTATGGCTACTTCAGATTGAAGCCGACAAAACCAGCGACCATAACAACGGGTAAACAACACAGCATAAGTGAAAAGGCGAATCGTGTTCGACAGATTATGATTGGACTTGGATTTACTGAGGTAATGAATTTTATCCTCACTAATGAAGTTGTCCATTATGAAAAGATGAGGCAGAAAATTGGCGGAGAGATGGTTAAACTGGCGAATCCTGTCTCTGCTGAGAATTCTATAGCTCGGGTGGAGTTGTTACCGAGTTTGATGAAGAACCTAGCGGATAATAGACATGAAAGCTATCCTCAACGACTTTTCGAGGTTTCCGACGTGATGAGGATAAGTGGAAAAACCGAAACTCGCAGTGAACGCCGATTGCATATAGCTGGCGTCTGCTCACATCCAACCGCTAACTTCACTGAAATAAAGTCCTATGTGGAAGCGTTGCTTGCCAATCTCAACGTGAAGCGATGGGAAGTTAAAGCAGCTAGGAACCCAAGCTTCTTAAAGGGGAGAGTGGCAGCCATCCATGTTAAGTGCAGAAAAGTAGCCATTCTTGGAGAGATTCATCCAGAAGTTATTA
>QMYO01000398.1 GCA_003662715.1 Candidatus Bathyarchaeota archaeon
ATACCAACCCTCTAAAGAAGACAAAAAATACTAGCATTCTATAAAGACAAACTTAAAACATACCTCCGCTCAATACGGCTCTTTAACAGATTCAGTTAATTTCTCTTAACAGAAACATAAAAAGATAGATTTGAAGACTTCGTGATAAAAAGTAGGTCCAAATCTATCCATGGCACTATCTATGAAGGATCGCTAGGTTGATCCAAGGTCTTTACTCAGCGATCGGGTAAAGTATAAAATTAAGCTGAATGATATATTTTGATGGTGTGATATGAGCAAAAACGTTGCATCATTAGTCATTTTGATAATGTCTTTAACATGCCTGTTAAGTATCACTCCTAAAGTTCAGAGAGCAGAATCAAGTGGGACAATATATATTCGAGCGAATGGTTCAATTGAACCTTTGACTGCGCCAATCTCAAGTGTTGATAATGTTACATACGTGTTTACAGATAATATTTATGAATCAATTGTTGTGGAGAGAGATAACATCGTAGTGGACGGAGTTAATTATAATCTCAAAGGTACAATTGCCTTGCCAAACCGATTTAATGTAACAATAAAAAACATGAAAATAGAGGGGGGTATCGGTGTTTCTGGAACATATAATCGAGTATATGGTAATGTTATATCTAACTGTACACGGTATGGTATATCGCTTGGGGGGTCTTTTAATAGCATCTTTGGAAACAATATTATTGGATGCGATATCGCAATTCATTCTTTCCAGTCTTCTAATAACAGCATTTTTGAAAATAATATAGAAAACAATAGAGTTGGTATTTGGTTGGGAGTTTCGGACCATAACAATATTTACGGAAACAGAATATCAAGAAATAACGAGTATGGTATTTATCTTGGCGCTTCTTCAGGCAATAACCTGACCAATAACAATATAGAAAACAATGCACATGGCATCTACATTTATGATAACTCCGAGGAAAATATTGTAAAAGGCAATCAAATATCTCAAAACACCATGGAAGGACTCTATGTTGGTGGGAAATCAGATACAAACATTTTGGTCGGCAATATCATAACCTCTAATCATGATGGTATTGTTGTATGGGGTAGTTCTTGGAACTGTATAACCGAAAATGAGGTAACAGAAATTAATGGCACTGGCATTTTTCTTTTGGGAACGGGCAACGTCCTTAGAAATAATAGCATGGTTAATAACCGATTCAATTTTGAATTTTATGGAAGAGGTGAACTATCAAGTTTGATAAATGACATCGATACATCAAATAGGATAAATGGTAAATCAATCTATTACCTGGTTAACCGACAAGATTTGACGGTTCCAACTAATGCAAGCTATGTTGCCCTTGTAAACTGCAAAAATGTTACAATTCAAAACTTGGAACTTTCTAATAATGGACAAGGCATTATGCTCGCTTTTACGACGGACTCTGTGGTAACACAAAATGTCATCGTAGCCAACAAAAATGGAATCACTTTGTATAGCTCCTCTAACATACACGTTTCCAGAAATAGAATTATGAAAAACAATGAGGGAACTATGGTTCCTAATGGTCTCTGTCTCATATCCTCTCCAAATAATACTATCTATAGAAATGAAATATCATACAATTATGATGGAGTTGTGCTAGACAACTCTCAGAACACAAAAATAATTGGAAATAATATCGCATCAAATAGCCGCTCAGGCATACTTCTTAGTTCTTCTTCGGATTATCTTATTTATCATAACAACTTTATTAACAATTCAATGCATGTATACGTTCATTCTTTAAGAACTGGCAACCATTCTTGGGATAATGGCTATCCCTCTGGCGGAAATTATTGGGACGACTACGTCGGTAAAAACATGAAAGGAGTAGGATATCCTCCCTACCCAGTTGCAGACAGTCAAGATAATTATCCGCTTATGGGACCAATTAACATATTTGATGCTGGTGTTTGGAATAATCAATCAAAAGAGATTCACATAGTCAGTAACTCCACAGTATCAGATTTCCAATTTGATACGTCACACAAAATTATAAGTTTCAATGTTATCGGAGTGGACTATACCGCAGGCTTTTGCAGAGTCACTATACCTAAATATATCGTTCAGGATTGGTGGCAGAACGAATATGTTGTCCTTGTTAATGGGCAACAAATAGCATTTGAAACCTTTACAGATGCTGAGGACGTATATTTGTATTTCACATATCAACATTCTGAACATAATGTAATCATTGTGCCCGAGTATTCGCTATTAAATGCGCTAGTGTTATTTATAGTAGTAACAACCATGATTTTGGGCATATGCAGAAAAAAGAGAATTTACGGGATATCTCCACTGGCCTCGCAGCGGTAAAATATAAGTGATTAATTATGGAAACAGAGCTTATTGATTGAAGATGTCGGTAATAATTGGGATAATCCAAAAAATTCAGAGCTTTCCTCAATATGTAGAAACTCCTTCAGGTAAACAGTTCAAAATAATTCACATTGACAACGAAAAAGTTCTAATAGAAACCGGTAGGAAGCCCTCCGTAATTAAAATACCAGCATCGGCTCTTGAAGAGGCACCAAATTTTCTGAGAAGAAGGGAGTGGGTAAGAATTGGAGCCGTCCACGAGATTTCTGAGAAATTATCCCTTGACACTTTTATAAAGAGGTTTTCTTGTGGAACCAGTTTAGCTTCATATGTAGCACCTTTATTGGAGCTTGCCGAAATTGCTGAAATTGATAGAAGTCGTCCAGCGAAGATACGGTTAAAGGGTTCTTATTAATCAACTTCTCATTTTTGGGAGGTAAAAATGTAGGTTCGCGGGGATTTAAAATCGTTAATCTGTTGGCTTTTATGAGCTTAAGTTATTGTTCTTTTAATCATCATTAACAGAAAGGCGATAATGTTATTTTTGCGAATTGCGTAAACGCCTCTCATGGAAGAAA
>QMYO01000399.1 GCA_003662715.1 Candidatus Bathyarchaeota archaeon
GCATTATATAGAACTTTAAGGGATTAAATTGCTATGAAAGAAAATCTGGTAGTTGCATCGGAGCGAGTATCTGAAAAAAGATGGAATGACGCGCTACGAAGCGCAGATATTGATGGTACATTATTCCAATCTACATTTTGGGCAGAATACATAAGAAAAGTCCACGGAGATCACCCAATTTATCTGTTTTCTATGGATGAGAAGGGTAACGTCAATGGTCAGTTACTTGCATTTCAAAGTTGTTACGGCAATTTTCCTATCTTTAATTATGGTGGATCAACAACACCGCTTGGCGTCTTTAAGCGCAAACTATACAAAATTGCCTTAAAAAAAGTATTTGAAAAAATGCTATCATTTATTTATTGGCAAAATGGCCCAGTAATTCTTAAGGATTCCCTTGAAAATCCTTATACATGTGATGAAATATATTGCAGTTTAATAGAAAAGATATTGAGTATCTCTGAAGAAAGAAAAATTTACGCAATTAGGCTTGCTCGACCTTCATATTTTATGGATCATGCTGAATTGATGGACTCATATGGATTTAAAAAACGGAAAATGGGAACAGTACTCGTAGACCTCAGACGCCCAGTTAAGTCGATATGGAAAAGTATTAAGAGGAGTGCCCGACGGAACATAACAAAGATTGAAGGGAATATTATATATGACGAGGTGAAAAGTCTCAAGGATCTGCAAATATTCTATAACTTGTTGGTTCAGTTGACCAAAAGGTTGAAAATAAAAGTCTATCCTTTCCACCATTACGAATCTTTATGGAATTTCTTTAGCCCTTTAGAAAAAATAATCGCTTTCACCGCGTTTTTTAAGGACAAGCCTATAGGAGCAAACATTGTTCTAATGCATAATAGCATGGTTCATGAATATATGTATGCTGATTCAGACTTTGCCAGATCAAACAGAATTTACGTAAATGACGCTCTTAAGTGGCATACTATAAAATGGGCTCACGATAGGGGGTTCAAATATCTGGACTTAAGTGGCACTTTTTTTTACAAAATTGAGACAGGCAACAAGAAAGCTCGCAATATATATCACTTTAAATCGAAATTTGGAGAGGCTATCGAATTCAATGACTACTGGAAAGTAACCGACCGATCAATTTTACGCTTACGCTTAAAGGGCGCGAAAATGCTTAATCTCTTTCTGCCAGAGGGTAGTGGATATTTTACCTATTAATTGAAGCAGTTCTCTTTTCTTTATACACATTAAGGAGAAACGTAATCTTATGTATCTTTGTGGGTAAGCAATCAATTACAGGATGAGTTGAGATAACGTGAAAAAATCTGTCATTGGAATAATAGGAGGATCCGGATATATAGGATCCAGAATTGCAGAAAGGCTAGTTAAAAAATATAAAGTTAGGGTCCTCGACAAAAAACCATTTCAAAGAAAAACGAATGTTAATATCCAATATCAACCTTGCGACATTATTCATTACAAAAATGTCAGACGGAACTTAGATGGTGTTGACGCCGTCATCCATACAGCAATAATACAAATACCGCTGATAAACAATGACAAGAAGCAGGGGTTCGAGGTGAATTTCATTGGCACACAAAATGTGTGCAAAGCAGTTAGCGAAATTTCATCCATAAAAGGTATGGTTCTTGCTGGAAGTTGGCATGTTTTTGGTGAAAAAGGCCTAGACGGAACAATTGATGAAGATTTCGGGTTCAGACCGGACAAGGTAGAAGACAGAGCTTACCTTTATGTCCTCTCAAAAATAGCTCAAGAGGTCATAGTAAGGTTTTATGATCGAATGATAACTGATTCAATTTTCGGAGTAATTCGACTTGGAACAGTTCTTGGCAAAGGAATGCCTGAGAAAACCGCTGCTAATATTTTTATTTCTAAAGGGCTAAAAGGTGAACCGATAACTCCCTATAAACATTCTATGTACCGCCCAATGTTTTATGTAGATATTGACGATGCTTGCAAGGCGTTCGAGGCATACATAGATAAAATGCTGAACGATGAAATAAGCAAAGGAGCATGCAATATAATAAACGTCTGCTGGCCAACCCCAATTACAATACTGGATTTGGCAAAAATTGTACAAAAGGAAATAGTGAAGATCACAAAAGGAAGAATCATGCCCCCGATAGAAATAATTGATCAAAAAATGCCAATATTACATCATCCCGACGGTTCAAAAAGATTAAAAATGGACCTTAGCAAAGCCAAAGAATTTCTGGGTCTAAAAAAGTTTAAGAGCCCCAGAGAATCCGTAGCAGATATCATCAATAACAGATTGAAAAATATGCAGAAGTCGCAGCATTATTAAAAACTCTTCTTATTGATTTTTAGATCATTAACGCGTAGTTAGATATGTAGAAAGTGATTTAAGATGTCAACTAACGATATCACATCTAAAAGCAAGAAAATAGTTTGGGTAAGCCCATTAATTGTTGATATTCATCTTCATAAAACTTCAAGGTTAGAAATTCTACGAGCTTTACATAAGCGTGGACATGAAGTGCTTCTAATAGCATCTTATTCATCAAAGAACAACCCTAAAGAACTGTTAGATGTTCCAAGTTTGTTGATTCCCCTTAGATATTTCCCCGCATTTTCTCAATCGTTATATACGATAATACTTTTGTTAATTTTGCCAATACTCTTTATTCGGTCAAAAATCGATTATACAATTATTGAACCTGACATAACGGTTCTGGGAATGATAACTACGCTCTTTTTGCCAAGAAGGATCCACCCTAAAATCGTTTTGGATATCAGAAGCACTCCAGTTAATCTTTCTGGATTTAGCGGGTTGTTTAAAAGCTTCTTTTTCAACATCGCAGTACATTTATATAAAAAGGTCTTTGACGGAATGACCATAATAACTGAAATGATGAAAAAAGAAGTTTGTCAAGCATTTAATATAGA
>QMYO01000400.1 GCA_003662715.1 Candidatus Bathyarchaeota archaeon
AATGTATCATAGATGTTGAACAGCATCGTGGCGCTTGCCGTGTCATAGCATACGTGAACGTCGTTGGTGTGAACAGTGCCTATGGTGTCCATAATTATTTCATATGGGCGTGGAGGCTGAGTAGCGAATGTTAAGCCTACAGAGAATGTTGAAATCAACAGAATTCCTATCAAGCTGACTAGCAATAACCTCTTCATATTTTCCCCTTCTCCCTTCAAATCTCCGAAAACAATTGTATCACGGGAGTATTTAATTTTTACGGAAAAAAATTTCAGTACTAAATTCTACTTAAAACGTCCACAAGTTAGTTTTTTTTCGCTCCTCTTGAACGAAACCTCAAGTAAGAAGAAAGAACCCTGAGAAAAACGAAGACGCCAGTAATCATCACTATATTATAAGGGAAAGGCAACGCCAAGAAAAACCAAACAATAAACAACGGAGCGAGAATAACCACCATTGCACCAAAGGAGATAAGCAATATCCACCTCCAATTAATTACATTTTCTTCATCTTTCATTACAACACACATGTATTACTAATCTACAAGATTATTTAAAAGTATCTTAAGACAATGCAAGGTCTAAGCAAAATTTTTTAACTTCCAAGCAACAGTCCATTATAAGGAAAATGACAAGCTTCCTCATAGAAATCAAGTGTCCCCATCACGGAGTAGAACGCTTCAGAATAAAATTGATTAGAAAATACAATATAAAATCAAACGCTATAATTCCAAAATTCAGAAGAAAGCCGACAAATGAGCTAAGCGGACTAATACTTGGAAGAAATGTCAAAATAAAGGAAGCAGAAGAATATCTAATGAGGTACTTTCGGGAAGCAGGAATCACAAATTCCATTATATCAATAAAGATTCTAAAGTGAAAGCTATTAGATAACCACAAAGATTTTCAGATACTGTTCTATGTAACATAGCAGAGTTGATTCCGATGAAGAGAGTACAACATAGAAAAATACGCAAGAAAAGAAAAATGACAAAAATGATTGAATTCTCTATTTTAGCCCTAATTCTAATAGTAATAGTAGTTATAGCAGTCTTCACATTATCACAGCGGAAAGAAAAGGTACCAGCTGATCAATATTTTGAGATAATAAACCCAACAGTAGACTATTGGAGAAGAGCTCCAGAGGATCCAAACGCCCTTTTTATTCAGGGAATAAGCTTTACCTTAAAAGCTGTCGGGGGAGATGCCCATTCCATAATAGTTAACGTCAAAAAGGGACTTGCCGAACCAGTACTCATTCCAGAGCTACAAAAGAATGAGACGTACTGGGTGCAAGTAATATTCAAATATGATGTGCTAAAATATGGAAACGAAACAGTTGAAATTCCGGTTGAAATAATATGCGACGAGGCTGAAGGCATAATAAATCTATATTTCTAGTTAACAACTAAATTGCTAAAACTAAGATTCACTTATTTTCTTTAGTTGGCTGTGATACATTTTTATTATTTCTGCTCTATATTACTTCTGTAAAGTTTCTATTCTTTGGCTAAGCTAGTGATTATATAGAAGAAAGGTGTTACGGGTCTGTTTTCATGAAGTTCTTGCATGCTTCGCCTATGTCGCGCATATCTACTATGTTATCAGGTACTTTTGGCGTGGGGCCTGTTACGTCGGCGTTGGGATCCCAGTCGGGATTAGAGGGGGTGGTCATGAATTTCTTGCAGAAGTATCCTATGTCCCTCATGTCACAGATGCCATCCGGCATGCCGGGAGTTGATCCGGTTAAGTCGCATGGAACGCCCACAATGATCGAGCCGCCGGTCAACATGTTGTTTTCTGTATCTGTTTCCCCTAGGACTGGTGTGGCGTAGGCGCTAATTATATAATTGCCCTTAGACCACCCTGTGGTATTCCACATGAACTGTAAGATTACGAGGTCTCCAGGAGGTAAAGTTGTAACTTGCGATGCTATAGAAGTGGTGTTTACATAAATTGTCAAGTTGAATGTTTCGATAGTTTCTCCCAGATTTTTGATAGTGACCGAAATATTTACCGGAAAACCTTGACCGACTATTGTTTTTGATGTTTCGACATTTAGTATAGATATGTCTACGTTGAGAATCTTAATATTACCGTCAACAGTTATATGCGATATATGGTTTGGCGGCATTTTTGAATCTATTAGGTCTGTTTCGGCTAAATGTAAGATTGCTGTTCCATTTAGTTTCGTTTTAAACGTTATTATTGCCAGAGTACCTGTTCCGTTTGCTCCTGGCCCTTGTCCCTCAAGTACACATGCAGCCCATATTCTACCGTGTGTTTCATTGTAATTGTCTGTAAATTCCTTTACCGTAAAGAATGTACCACCGGCAGTTTTTAGAAATGGGCCTTCTCTGATTTCTGTTGCATTGAGAAGTGAATTAGGATAGTAAAGTTTGAATTCCCAGCCCGCTAAATCAGTTACATTAGCTATAGATATGTTAATTTCAAATGTTCGAAGGGGCTTAATGGTGGTTAATTGAGGTTCTACATAAAGAGTTGTTATATTTTGTGGTTTAACGGGTAATATGAAAAACGTTAAAGCGACTATTGCGGATAACAGGGTTAAGCTCACAAATTTCTTATTCAATCAGCTTCCTCCTTCAATTTCGACTTTTTACTCAGAAAAAAGGGGGAATAAGAGTTGTCTTGTAATGTCAATTAGCAATCCTCTCCATAATAATAGGCCACTATTTCTAGGTCGTAGATGTCGACTACTCCATCTTCATTTAGATCTGCTGTAGGATTGTATGCTGGATCATAATAATAGGCCACTATTCTTAGGTCTGTTAAGCCAACATATCCATCGCAGTCAAGGTCGCCTGGTTTCGGTACGTATTGGTACAAGCCATCTTCAACATCATGAGGAACTTCTATGCCTGTGTCTGTTAT
>QMYO01000401.1 GCA_003662715.1 Candidatus Bathyarchaeota archaeon
AGTATACCTTTGCCAGTGAAACCGCAACTGCCGCAGATCCATTGGTCATGGATTTTTGAACATGTAGTAGGGATGTGGTCAGCGTCTATGTCAAAAACTAGGTCTGCACCTAGCCAGCCTTTTTTCTCCATTTCTGCTTCCGGATTTTCATAAAAGGCGCATGAAAAATAGGCGTCTTTAGGCGTAAAATTTTGCAGAAAAGAGGTTAGTTCTTCTATGTTTCTGAAGCTTTTGTGACGTAGCATAAAGCCGTCAAAAGAAGCAAAACCAAATTCCCTTTTTCCAATTGATGAAATATTTTTCGTCAAAGAAAAATTATTAATATAATAATCATGAAACATGGATCGAATAAAATCAGCGGGCTTCAAGTCTATATACACCTACAAATCTGAACTTTTCATTTTACTGTCTTCCTTCTTTTTAATTTCAGTACGATTGCATCAGCATTTTTTGTCTGCTTACTTGTTTTCAAAAATTTCTCTATTATATAATCAAATATTGTAAGAACACCGGTTGGGATTATTTTTTTATGAATAAGTTTTACGATACGTCCGCTTCTTAATGTAAGATAATCTTCTTTTGTACATTTGAGAGGATCAATTATTCGTCTATACATATCCTTTTCCGAGAAAAACCTTTCGCAGTAGGCTCTACCTCTATTAACGTTGAGCGCGCTTAATATTGTAGGAAGGCAAATTTTGAAAATCTTTTGCATTATTGGCGGGATGCCTATCGTCCAGTGACATTCGATACGGCCTCGCGAAGATGATGATAAGGGAAAACTAATAACACAAACGCCATCTTTTTTTAAAATTCGTCCAATTTCTAAAGCTGCTTTAATATCGCCATTTCCAGGAATATGCTCTATAGCAGATATGCATGATATTTTGCTAATACTCCTCTCTTTAAGAGGAATATACCGCATGTCTGCCAGAATAGCATCAGGAGCCTTATTGATTATTTTTTTATTTTTCTTTATCTGCCATTTTAATGACTTCCGATTCAGATCCAAAATTATTATCTCCATACCTTTCTTTTGCCAAAAAGATGGTAAAATAGAGTATCCGCAACCGAGTTCTAATATTACATTGTCCAATTTAGCTTCTGATAATAAAAATTCTACTGCTTTAGAATATTCAATGTATCGGGATGCTGAAAGCCCGAAGCAATAAATAAACGCGCCAATACCATTCACATGCAAGTTATGGATAAACAATTGCTTCTTTATCATGCTATCAAGAGCCGTTTGATCTTGATTTCCTATTTTATATTCTACTTTATTTCAGAGTCAAATAAGTTTTTAATAAACCTAGCATTATGGCATTTACTTTTAAAAATAGAAGCACTATACAACCAATAGTAACTAGGGGATTTGTGCTGCGTTTTGCGAGAACATTCATAAAGGTTAACACGGAGTTTTTAACAATCCATGGAAAAAATTTCTGTCGAGTACTTTTCGAATAGTGCGGCATAGATTTGCCATAACGAAAAAGTTTGAGCAATATTTTTTTAACTGAGTTAGGCTCGATGTGAAAGATTACAGATTTACACTGCGTTTCTTTAAATCTAAACTTTTTCATTCTATTATAAAGTTCGTAATCCTCAGCCCAAAGTAGGATTTCATTAAACATTCCCGCTTGAATTACCCGATTTTTGACAAAAAATCGAGGCTCACCTTGAAATTTATCTTTTACACTTGTTTGGTAACAGTTTTTCCATAATGCGGAACACTGGCTCCAAAAACTCTTACCAATGAAAACCTCAGGAATTTTTGCCATATTCGCTTCCTCTTTTTCACATTTTTCAACACACTCCTTAGTAACTGAAGGGGATAAAATTTGATCTGCATCCAAGAAAAGTACGTATTTTCCAATGGAATTAGCTATGCCGATATTTCTAGCTGTGGCAGGATTAGATTTTGCTTGTATTATTTTCGCACCAAACTTTTTGGCAATATCAAGCGTACCATCAGTACTATAATTATCGACAATTATAACTTCATAAAAGGGGTAACTTTGACTGTAAACGCTCTTAAGACATTCAAAAAGAGTTTTTTCAGAATTGTAGGTAGGTATAATTATTGACACTTTCGTTTTCTTCGAAGATCCTTCTATCAATCAAATCCCGCTTCTTCTGGCGATTCAGATATTAAAGTGGAAGTAACTTGAATATTGTCCAAATACACTACGTTTTTGATTCCATCTAAATCCCCATTAACAAATTTCAAAATAAATCGTGTGGGCAAGGGTGAATTAAACTTTTTACGCCACAACGCACTTAAGCTTTCATTGCCCTTAAATTCGAAGAAGCCTTCAGACTGATTTAACAATATGGCGCCAGCATAATTCTTGTAAATTCCATTCGGAGTAGTAGCAACAATCAATGATTGATTACGGTAAATGTTAGAAACAAAAACAGCGAAAGTGTCGTTTCCACTAAACCCTTGACTAGTGTTCAAATAAAATGAAAGCGTTACTTCAGAATTATTTAAAACAAAAATTTCTCTACTAACACAATATGCATATTTTAAATCCCAATCCCACACGATTGGCACTGCCTGAGCTGTTATCATTAAACATTTTGATTCATTTTCTCCCAAGCCAGCCATGATTGTAACATTTCCTAAACCATTTCCAAAATAGTTGTTTAACCATCTGTTCTGTTGCCACGATTGATACTCAAAATCGTCCAAGAAAACAATACTTGGATCGTATTCTTTAAATTCAAAGAGGTAAGCGTCGCCAAAATTTTTTACGAGTTTAAAATTTGGATTACCTAGAAAAAGTTCAGGAACCCACTTAGAGTGCCCCTCGCAATAGGCAACAGCTGCGCCCACAAAAACATGAGAAACGTTCAAATTCAGAATAAACTTGTAAGCCCTTGTATCC